>JAJFMS010000363.1 GCA_020696885.1 Armatimonadota bacterium
CACCCCGTCCCTATTCCCGGTCAGGGAAACAGCTCCGTAGACAGGTACTTGAGCCCAGTATCGGGGCAGACCGTAACGATCACCTCCCCCTCCGACGCCTCCCGCGCGAGCTGCAGGGCGGCCCAGACGTTGGCGCCGCTCGAGTAGCCGCCGCAGATGCCCTCCCGGGTACCGAGGAGCCGTGCGGTCTCGACCGCGTCGTCGTCCGTCACACCGATGAAGCCGTCACAGACCGCCGGATCCCAGGTGGGCGGGACGAGGTTGTAGCCGGTGCCCTGGATCTGGTGGCTGGTGGAGGTGATCTCGCCGCCGGCCAGCCGGCGCGCCGAGGCCGGCTCCGCCGCGATGCACCGCACCGCGGGACAGCGCGTCTTCAGCGCCTGGGCCACGCCGGTGAAGGTGCCGCCGGTGCCCACCGAGGCCACCCAGGCATGCACCCGGCCGAACTGGGCCGGCCGGAACGCGCCCAGGTCCCGCGCCAGCTCGGCCGCGCGCTGCTCCACCAGCTCCAGGTCCTCGCCGGTGACCACGCCGGCCCGAAAGCCCTGCGCCTGGGGCACGAGGACCACCTCCGCGCCCAGCGAGCGCAGAATCCGCTGGCGCTCCACGCTGTTGCCCTCGGACATCACGGCGTAGAACCGGTAGCCGCGCACCGCGGACACCAGCGCCAGCCCGATCCCCGTGTTGCCGCTGGTCAGCTCCACGATGGCGCTGCCGGGCTGCAGGCGCCCCTCCCGCTCCGCTTCCTCCACCATCCGGCGCGCGATGCGGTCCTTGACGCTGTGGCCGGGGCTGAAGCTCTCCAGCTTGGCCAGCACGGTACCTGGCAGCCCTGCGCTCAGCCGCTCCAGCGCCACCAGGGGCGTGCGTCCGATCGTCTCCACCACGGACAGCGACACGCCGGGCCCGAAAGCCCTAGGGGTCTCAGGGGACCTCGGTTGAGTCACGGTTCCGTTCTCGATAGGACGGAACATCTGGCGCCGGGGCGGCGCCCTTTGTGAGCCCCCCAGACGGGCCGGGCACCCCCTGGGTGGTGGCTCGACGGCGGTTGCTCCCACCCGTGATCCGCCGGCTGGAATCCCACCGTGCTGCCGGTCGCGGGGACCAGTCCTCGAGTCTCCACGCCAAGCCGCCCGTTAGTCCCGGCGTCTTCTGCCGGGACGTGAAAGGGCGAAGCGCCGGCCCACCTCGCGGGAGGGTGGGAGCAACCGCCTGGGGCCGGGGGGGATCCCGGGTGAAAGTAGTCCTTAACGATGAGAAGCACGCCTCGTCGGTCTGAAGCCTCGCTATCCATCCAGCCCCTCCCGCAGCACCTCCCCCAGAATCCGAATCCCCTCGCGGATCCGAGCCTCGGTGGCGCTGACAAAGTTCAGCCGGAAGGTATTCTCCCCTCCCCCGCCCGGATGGAACGAGGCCCCGGGCTCGAACACCACACCGCGAGCCATAGCGCGCTCCAGCAGCTCCGCCGCACTGCGCCCCGCCGGCAGCGTACACCACACGAACATCCCGCCCGAAGGGCGCGTCCACCGGATGAGGCCCGCGGCGTGCCGCTCCAGCTCTTCCAGCAGCACGTCCCGGCGGGCGGCGTAGCTCTCGCAGAACCGGCGGATCCCCGGCTCCATGTGGCCCTGCGCGCAGTATTGATACACCACCCGCTGCGTGAGCGAGCCGGTGTGGAGATCCGTGATTTGCTTGAGCTGCCCCAGGCGGGTCACCAGCTCCGGCGCGGCCCACAGGTACCCCACGCGGACACCCGGCGCGATCGTCTTGCTGAATGTGCCGGTGTAGACCGCCCCGGGGTTCGGCGCCAGCGCGCACACCGGCGGGAGCGGCTCGCCCTCGTAGCGGAGGTCGTGGTAGGCGTCGTCCTCCAGCACCGGGACGCCCACCGCGGCGGCACGCTCCGCCAGCTCCGAGCGGCGAGGGCCGCTCAAGGTGATGCCGGTGGGGTTCTGGAAGTTCGGCAGCGTGTAGAGCAGCCGGGCGCCCGACGCCAGCGCCGGGCCGAGCGCCTCCGTAACGAGGCCGTCGCCGTCCATCGGCAGCGTGTGGTAAGCGGCGCCGTAGCTATCGAACGCCTGGACCGCAGCCAGGTACGAGGGGCTCTCCAGGATGACCCGGTCGCCCGGGTCCAGCAGCGCCCGCGCCGCCAGGTCCAGCGCCTGCTGCGAGCCGTTGGTGATCAGCACGTGCTCCGGGGTGGCCGGCAGCCCCCGGCCTCGCAGCAGCTCCGCCACCAACT
This sequence comes from Armatimonadota bacterium, assembly GCA_020696885.1. Next base: position 2,243 of record JAJFMS010000363.1, read on the forward strand.
CGCGCAGGGGTGGGTAGCCCTCGGCCGGACCATACTGCAGCGCCGCGCGGCCGTCCCGGCAGAGCACGTCGTCCGAGATCGCGCGGAGCGTGTCCACGGGGTACAGCGCCGGGTCCGGCAGACCGCTGGCGAAGGAGATGTAATCTCCCGCCGCCGTCGTCTTGATGAGCTCCATGATCGCGGACGGCGTCACCCGCGCCATGCGTGCGGAAAGTCGCATCCGGGTTACTTCCGCTCCTCAAGCTCTTGCCGCACGATGGCGGCGCCTTTGACCATATTCACCAGCTTCTGGTACGTGGCCCAGCGCGCCGTCTGGCTGAAGCCGCAGTCCGGCACGATGGTGAGCTTCTCCGGCTCCACGTACTTCAGCGCCGCGCGGATCCGCTCCGCCACGTCTTCGGGGGTCTCGATGTAGTAGTTCTTCACGTCGATGACGCCGATCGCCAGCTCCTTGTCGTTCGGGAACCGCTTCCAGAGGTCGATCTCCGCCATCTCCCGGCTCGCGAACTCCAGCACGAACTGGTCGATCGGGCACTCGAGGATGTGCGGGAAGAGCGGCGCGTAGGCCCGCTTGCCCACCGCGCGGCCGCGGAAGTTGCCGAAGCACATGTGCATCCCGATCTTCGCGTCGACCCCCTGCACCGCCCGCGCCACCAGCTCCACGAACGCCATCGGGTTGTCCGGGTAGACCGCGGCGGACGGCTCGTCGAGCTGGATGTAGGTGGCGCCGGCCGCCACGCACTTGCGCAGCTCCTCGCTGATCAGGTCCGCCATGTCTTTGGCCACCGCGTACCGGTCCGCGTAGACGGAGCCGCCCTGGGGCCGGCCCGCCAGCGTGTAGGGGCCGGGGCAGGTGACCTTGATCGGGCGGTCCGTGTGCTGCTTTGCGAACTCGAACTCTTCCACGATCCCCAGGCCGTCCGGTGCGCTGATCCGCTCCACCACCTGCCAGCGGCCGCGCATGTCGTGCCCGTCCGGGCCCTTGGTGCGCGCGGGCGGCAGTTCCTGGAGGCCCTTCAGCCGGCCGTAGAAGCCGAGGTTGAAGTCGACGCGCCGCATCTCCCCCTCGGTGACCAGGTCGATGCCGGCCTCTTCCTGGTCCCGGATGGCGATCCGCGTGGCGTCGTTGTACGTCTCGTCCCGGTCCGAGGGACCGAACTCCCCGCGCTCGATCGCCTCCACGGCGGAGCAGAACCAGCTCGGCGGCGCGTAGCTGCCGATGGTGCTGGTGGCGAGCAGGGGTAGCGGGGTCATGCGATTACTCCTCGTTGCGTACGTCGCGGTAAGAGCCTGCCGGGATAGGCGCTCACGATAGACCATACGCGGCGCGAGGTCCCGTTTCCTGGTTTTCCGCGCTTCCGGCGTCGAAGGAGCCGTTTCCGGCGGTCAGCGGACCTCGTACAGCACGGTGTCGCGGTCGGAGAACACCGGATGGAGGAACGGCTCGGCGGCCAGGGGGCGGGTGGTGGGGATGAACGAGGCGGAGGAGAAGTAGAGCACGTGGGTGATCCCGCGCGAGGTCAGGAACTGCCGCCGCTGCTCGCTGGCCCACTCGCCGGTGTAGAACTTCGCGACTTCCTTGAACTTCTCGTCGAAGCCGGGGGTCTCGCCCCAGTGCCCGGCGTAAACGGTCCGGCCGCTGTACGCCGGCGCGAACACCCCGCTGGTGGGCAGGGTCAGCAGCACGGCGCTGGGCGGCGTGTGGTCGTGCATCCACGCGAAGGCGTGGAAGTCGCTGTCGTCCCAGTAGGCCGGGTGGACGCCGGTGCTGGTGACATTGGCGCTGAAGGCGAGCTGGAGGTCCCGGATCGGGTAGCGGATGTTGCTGAGGGCCAGAAAGGCGATCACGAGGCCCGCCGTCAGGAGCTTCCGGACCGAGGAGCCCGCGCCGGAGGTGCGCCCGGCCAGCCACGCCACGGCGATCCCCGCGAGGAGCCCCAGCGGCAGGTGATAGCCCATGATCAGCTTCCGCTGAAAGGCTACCGGGAGGTAGGCGATCGCCAGCCCCACCACCACCCAGGCGATCGGCTGCAGGCGGCGGAGATCCGGCTCCTGCCCATCGCTGCCGGCAGTCGGCCAGAGTCGCCGGACGCCCATTGCCGCCAGGGGAAGCAGTAAGCCGTATCCCAGCAGATACTTGATGAGCGGCGGCGTGGGCGTGGGGACGTTGGCGCGCGCTTTAAATACCGGTTCCGTGAGGTAGAACCAGCCCATGTAGACCACGGTGGGAGCCGCCACCGCTCCGGCCAGCAGCGCCAGCCCCAGCTCCCGGGCCGGGAACCGCCGGGTCACCACCCACCGCAGCAGCAGGTAGCCGGTCCACACCGCCGCCAGGTGGATCATGTCGTACGTGTGGACGTTGCCCAGCAGCAGCCCGCACAGCCCCGCGAACACCGCCCACCGCGGCCCCCGCTCTTCGGCCAGCAGCAGACACACCACGAACCCCAGGATCAGCGTGAGCGATACGGCGAAGAGGCCGGTGGTGTAGAGGCTGGCGAACGTCACCGCTTCAGACTGCCAGATGTCCACCGGCCCGCGCTGGATCACCCGGTCATGCCAGAACAGCCACCCGACCCCCGCGGAGACCGCGGTGGTCCAGAAGATACAGCCGCGCGTGAAGCGGTCCTCGGTAAAGATCGCGCCGAGGCGGTAGACCAGCAGCAAGGTGGTGATGCCGAAGACCACGCGTCCGATCTGGTAGGCTAGCGGGATATCCAGCCCCGGGATCCGGGCAAGCTGCCCTAGCAGCAGGAAGTAGAGCTGGAGGTAGATGCCGCGCTGCGGCTCCGTGGTGAACAGGTTCCGGAACAGCAGGTGACCGTCGGCCGCCTGGCGCATCCAGGCGAAGTACACGCCATGGTCGTCCGAGTTGAACAGCGTCCAGGGGAACACCGCCTGGAGTGGCGTGTACCACCAGACGATGAAGTACGGGATGCTGGTTGCCAGCATGACGGCGAAGGACCAGCCCAGGACGGTTTTGAACTCTCGCTTGCTCACCGGGTTCATCGTACGGGCATTGGGGCCGTGCGTCAAGCCTGCGGAAGTGCGAGCCGATGAGGGGTGAAGTGCGAGTGGAGCCGGGGCTTCGGAGGAGGCACGTGGGCTGGGGGCCGGGGAAGAGAAAGAGAACGAGTAAGAGAATGATTCGG
>JAJFMS010000364.1 GCA_020696885.1 Armatimonadota bacterium
CCGGACCGAATCCCGCGTGCGGGCGAGGGATTGAATCGCCTCGCTGGCAAGGCGTCCTCGCGGACGCGGCGCGACGAGATCCGGACCGGCGACCTTCACCCTTTAAACACTCGCTCCGGGCTAGCACCCGGTATGCCGAGTCCCCTGGTTGACTCTTGAGACAACCCTCGTCACAGATCGTCGTCGTCGTCCAGCTCCGGGAGCCCGTCGCCGCGGTCGATGAGCCAGTCTTCTTCATCCTCATCGTCGTGATCGTGGTCGTGATCGTGGGGATGGTCCGGACCTTCTACTTCGAGCTGGAGCTCTGCGTCCCCGGCTCGCATCGTGAACGAGATTCGGGTGATGCCGTAGGGGAAGAGGTCCGACTCCGCCAGCTCCGGGCCGGTGAGGAAGCGAAGTAGATCCTGTGCGGCCATCCGGAGCGCCCCTGCGTCGGTGCTGGTATCCTTGCTCATTGCCTGACTCCCTGGGGAAGCGAAACGGGCCGATCTGGCTCGGCCGGCTGCGGGCACGGGATCGTCTAACCCGATAGGGGTGGTGTAACCCCACCCGGCCCGGCTCTCTCCAACTAGCTGGAACACCGTCCTTTTTACCCGAAGACTCGCGCCGCGTCACTGGCGGTGCTCGATCAGGAGAACTAGATGAAGCCACGACTGCCCGGATTACTCGTCCTGGGGCTTACCGGCGCCACCTGCGGCGCCACCCTGGCGCAAGACGCCACTTCCCAGACCCTCCCGCTCCACGAAGTGGTGCTGTTCAACAGCGGGGTGGGCTACTTCCAGCGTGAGGGGCGAATCAACGGCAACGCCAGCATCGACCTCTCCTTCCGTGCGGAGAAGATCAACGACATCCTCAAGTCGCTGGTGCTGCTGGACCCCGCCGGCGGTGTGCGCCCGGTGACCTACACCACCAAAGACGCTACCAACCAGCGGCTGCATTCCGTGGGGAAGTCGCTCAATCAGAGCATCTCGCTGGGCTCGCTCTTGCGGGAGATGCAGGGCGCGCAGGTCCGCCTCACCGTTTCCGGCGGTCAGATGGTGGAAGGCCGCATCGTCAGTGTGAGCGTGAAGGCCATTCCGGTGAAGGATGCCGGCGTGGTGCAGTCCGAGGTGATCAACGTCCTCACGGCCGAGGGGCTGCGCGCCATCGTGCTGGACCAGGTGGCGGAGGTCAAGCTGCTGGACGCCAAGCTGGACCGCGAGCTCCGGGAGAGCCTGGAACTGCTGGCCACCGGTCTGGATGAGACGCGGCAGTCCGTGCAGCTCAACTTCGCCGGAGCCGGCGCCCGGGAAGTGAAGGCCGGCTACCTCCAGGAAACCCCGATCTGGAAGACGAGCTACCGCCTGGTGCTGGACAAGGGCGAGAAGCCGTACCTGCAGGGCTGGGCGATCGTGGAGAACACCTCGGACGAGGACTGGAAAGAGGTGCGGCTGAGCCTGGTCTCCGGCCGGCCGATCAGCTTCATCCAGGATCTCTACCAGCCGCTCTACGTGCCCCGTCCGGTGGTGCAGGCCCAGGTAATCGGCTCTCCTGTGCCGCAGACCTACGGCGCGGTGCTCTTCGACAACGCGCAGCCGGAGCTCGCGGGCGCGGACCGGAACAATGCGCCGGTTGGAGGTTTCGGCGGCGGCCTCGGCGGCGGCGGTGGACTGCCCGGGGCTGCGGGACCCGCGGGCCCGGCCCCGGCGCCCACGGCGCGGTTCAAGCAGGAGCGTGCTGACCTGCGAGCCCAGATGGCGAAGTCCGCAGAAGGGATGGCGCAGGCGGTGGTCTCCGACGCCGCGGGCGCGGAGCGGGGCGACCTCTTCGAATACGCGATCAAGCATCCGCTGACGCTGCCGAAGCAGAAGGCGGCGATGGTCCCGATCGTCACGGAACGGGTCGAAGGCGAGAAGCTCTCGATCTACGATCCCACCTCGGACGCCAAGCACGCGCTGCACGGGTTCCGCCTGACGAACTCTACCGGCCTCCACCTGTCCGGCGGTCCGATCACCGTGTTCCAGGACGGCGCCTACGCCGGCGACGCGCAGATCGAGCACCTGCAGCCGAAAGAAGACCGGCTGCTGTCGTACGCTGTCGACCTGGACCTGGTGGCAGACCACCAGGAGCCGAAGTTCCGTCAGGACACCGTCTCTGTCTCCGCCAAGAGCGGGGTGCTCACAATTACCCGGAAGCAGCAGCGCGAGCACACTTACACGTTCCGGAATAAGTCGGACGCCGCCAAGGTCGTGCTGGTGGCGCAGGACCTGGAGCAGGAGTTCAAACTGGTCCAGCCCGAGAAGCCGGCTGAGAAGACGCCGGACGAGTTCCGCTTCAAGGTGGACGTCCCGGCGAAGAAGACCGCCGAGCTGAAGGTGGTCACGGAGCGCCCGGTCTCCGAGACCGTGGCGCTGCTGAACGCAGATCTGAACCTCCTGGTCTCGTATGCCCAGAACGCCCAGGTCTCCGAGAAGCTGCGCGGGGCGCTTAAGCAGATGGTGGTGCTCCGCCGGAAGGTCGTGGATCTCCAGTCGCAGCGGGCGGCGCTGGACGCGGAGATCAAGGCCATCGATCAGGAGCAAGCCCGCATCCGCCAGAACATGGCGCAGTTGGACCGCAACAGCCCGCTCTACCAGCAGTACGTGAAGAAGCTGACGGACCAGGAGACCCGGATCGAGAAGATCCGCGAGGAAGTGGTCCGGCTCCGCGATGCCGAAGGCGCGGCGCAGAAGGAGCTGCGGGAGTTCGTGGACACGATCACCGCCGAGTAGCAGGAAAGCGGGGCGAGGGTGCTTCCCTCGTCCCGCTCCCGGTGGTATGAATTGGATCAGCTCGAATCATACCGCCAGAACTGCCTCTGCTCGGGGTCATGAGGACGGCAACGGCCTGATTGCCCGGAGTCCCGGAGCATCCGGGCACGGCTTCGCGCTCACAGTCGTCGTCCTCCGTAGTTGCTGCCCGGAAGCTCCGGGACTGCCCTGAACTGCGCTTCGGATCCAGGAAGTGCTCTCGGCTGATTGCCGGAGTCCCGACGGAAGTCGGGGGCTCGATGGACCTGGCCGGAACCCCGACTTCCGTCGGGACTCCGGCAACCGCGCGAAGGGCTTCCCAAACCCGGTCATGGATTTCATCCCTCGCGGGTGACCGTCCGGTCATCGCCAACTCCGGGCAACCGGGCCGTTGCGAGGCCGAGAAGCCACGGATGCGTCGTCGTCGACTACCGGTTGGCGCACCAGGAGACGGCGTTACGGAACACCTTCCGCACCTCTTCCTGGAAGTAGATCGGGTACGACTCGTGCCCCGGCTGGAAGTAGAAGACGCGGCCTTTGCCGACGGTCCACACCATCCCCTGGCGGGCCCGGGTGCCGGTGGACGTATAGGCGCCATCGAAGACGAGCACGTCGGGGCGAGGCACTTCGAACTCACCCTCGTAGCGCTCGGTGTGAGGGATCGTGAAGTCCGTAAGATCGCGGGCGATCGGGTGGCGCGGCGCGGTGACTTCCAGCGTCACGGCGCTGCCGTCCTCGAAATAGCCGCCCTTCCAGCCGCAGTCCGTGCCGAGGAGCGCCTTCAGCGGCTTGGAGTAATGCGCGGAGTGGGTGGCGATGAAGCCCATCCCCTCGTGCCGAACCCGCCGGGTCACGGCGGCCACGCGGTCGTTGCGCACGTCTCCGTGCTTCTGGTGGCCCCACCAGATCAGCACGTCCGTGCTGGCAAGGGTCTCGTCGCTGAGGCCCTGGTCCGGATCGTCGATCGACGCGATCTTCACCTCGACGCCCGGCATGCCGCGCAGGCCGTCGGCGATGGCGCCGTTGATGTCGGCCGGGTAGGTCGCGCGGGGCGCGGTCCCTTCGGACCAGACGAGGACGCGGAGCGGCTGGTCGGCGGCGAACGCCTCCACACCTTCCAGGTTGACGAACGCCGCGGTGGCAGCGGCGGCGGTGGCGGCCGTTCCCATCCGGAGGAAGGCGCGGCGGGAGTGGATCCGGGTATCGACGCTCACGTCCTCCCGAGCCTCAAAGCCGCCCAGGAACTTGCGGATGGCGTGATGCGCGCGGTGCAGGCGCGAGCGGATGGTGCCGATGGGGCACTGCTCCACCGCCGCGGCTTCTTCGTAGGTGGCGCCTTCCACGTCGCACAGGAGCACCGTGGCGCGGTGGATCGGCTGCAGCGCATCCAGGGCAGAGGCGAACCGGTGGTCCATCTCCTCGTGCAGGACCAGGCGCTCCGGGTTCGTGGAGTCGTCCGGCAGCTCGATGGCGCTGGTGTCGTCCGTGCCACCCTGCTCCAGGGAGACCACCGGGAACTGCTTGCGGCGGATCCGGTCCAGGTGGTTGTTGGTCATGATCCGCGCCACCCAGCTATAGAAATGGCTGTCCGCGCGGAAGCGGTGGAAGGCGCGGTAGGCGTCGACCAGGGTCTCCTGCAGGAGGTCCTCGGCGTCCTCGGTGTCACGCGTGAGCCGGCGGGCCAGGCGACCGAACGCCGCGCGGTGGGACTCCACCAGCGCGTTGAAGGCCTGGTCGGTTTCAGGGTGCCTCGTCGGTTCGATCATCGCCTTCTCCTACCCGCAGCCCATCCGCCGGGGCTCATCCGCCACCACGGCGGAGCCTACCTCAATTACTAATACCCAGTGCGCGGAGTTCCGTGGCGAGTTCCCTTTGCCGGAACCATAGACACCACGGCCACGCTGTTAGTTTATGGATCTCTTTGGCTGCTTGACCGGCCTTCTTCATTGCGGACCAGGTCGAAAACCCACAACAATTCCCAGGGGAACGCTGGCGACGAGGAAAGCGCTTGTGCGACTAACCTGGTGATAATCGAGCGCCGGGGGGGGGGGCTCGATGAGGAGCTAACCAGGGGAAGCGAGTCTTGGGTCGGACGCCTATCAGGGCTCAGGAGGCGCGGCGGGCGCGGGTGGTGGACCACTGGCGCATCGCGGAGATCGCCTCTTTCATGGTCACCGCAATCGGGATCACCTCGGTGGTGGCGATCGCCAGGTCTTGCTGGCGAAGCTCACGGCGCCCGTCCGCG
>JAJFMS010000365.1 GCA_020696885.1 Armatimonadota bacterium
GCGATTCGTCCACCTTCGGCAAGGGCACGGTCCAGTCCGTGATGCCGCTGGCCCAGTTGTTCCAGCGGGCGCAGATCAAGACCAAGCAGGACCCGGGAGCGCTGAAGGTCACCATCCAGAAGTTCTACCGCCCGAGCGGCGCCTCCACCCAGCTCAAGGGCGTGGTGCCGGACATCGTGCTCCCGTCCCTGACGGACGCGATGGACGTTGGGGAGCGCGTGATGGACGACGCACTGCCCTGGGATGCGGTGAAGGCTGCCCCGTTCACCCCGATCAACGCGGTGAAGCCGCACATGGCCGAACTGCGCAAGCGCTCCGTCGCACGGGTGGCGTCGGATAAGGACTTCACCTTCGTGCGGGAAGAGGTGGAGCAGTACCGCAAGACAGTGGCGATGAAGCAGGTCTCCCTGAACGAGGCCGAGCGGCGCAAAACCCGCCAGGAAGCCGACGCCCGGCAGAAGGCTCGCAAGGCGGAGCTGGCGGCTCGCCCCGCGGCCAAGGAGAAGGTGATCACCATCACCCTGAAGCAGGTGGATACGGCCGGGCTCCCGGCGCCGGATACCAAGACGGCGTCCGTGACCTCCACGCGCAACCGCTTCACCAGCGCTACCGGTGAGGGTCCCGATACGGTCCTCGACGAAGGTAAGCGCATCCTGGCTGACCTGATCAGCCTGTCCGCCGCCAAGTAAGGCTTGGTCCGGAGAAAACCCCCGGGGCCGCTGGCTCCGGGGGTTTTTCTGTGCGCGGCAACACCCCGTAACCGGCCTTCCGGGGGTCGCATCCAAGCGACAGGAGGATCCGGTGAAACTACCCACATCCCACGCCGCGACTTGTGCCCACTTACTGCTCTCGATGGCTCCCGCTATCGTGCCGGCCTGGGCCTCGGCGCGTCCGGCTGCGCCCGGAGGCACCAGAGCCACGGACACCGCTCCGGACCAGCAGCAGCGGGAAACCGAAGCGCTGATGCGGAAGCTCTTCATCGAGGTGGAGAGAGCGCACCGGCTGCCCGACGCGGCACGCACCGGAGCCATCCCCCGCCTGTACCGGGAGGTCTACCCGGAGCTCTTGAAGCGGGGGTACCACGTCCGGGCATTTCACGGTCGGCTGAGCCTCCGCGGGCTCACGCCGGAGCAGGCCGCGGATACAGTCGCCGGCGAGCAAGGCGCTCCCAGTCTCTGGTTTCACGCCCGGAGGCGGATCATCGAGCTCTTCGAGCAGGAGCGAACGGCACTCCTACCGCTGATACGAGAGGACCTCGCCATCCCGGATGAGCGTGCGGTGCGCAATGCGCTGCAGCTCGCCGGCACCATCGGCGGCGGCGACCTTTTCGAATCCGTGCTGCGGGTGTTCCACACGCAGCCCGACCTGGCCGACCAGGCGGTCGCGGCGTTTCGCCGGATCCGGGATCCCCGCGCAATCCGGGTGCTGCTCTCCGCGGACCCGGCCCGTCCCCTGCTCTACTTCGAGGCTCTCCGCACCCTGCAGCGAGATTGCCCCGCCGATGCGGCGCTCACGCGGCTGCTGCGCTCCCCCGATGCCGAGCTGCGGTGGCGGGCCGCCTACGCGCTGGCGGAGTCCGGAGATTCGGCGCTCGTGCCACTGGCGGAGACGCTTGCCGGGGATGTCGATCCCCGGGTTCGGGAACACGCTGCAGCCATGCTCGCCGCAGCGCGCCGAACCCCGCACCCATAGACCTTCCGCAAGATGGCCGACGCCCACGGGACACGATCCGGGTAGAGAGCGCACCTCCAGATCCCCAGGTGCTACCGGCCCGCTGGATCGCGGGATCCTCCGGCTAGCAGGTCCGATGCGCGCGATCCAAGGGCGCGGCGCTTTCACTTTGCCTCTCACCGCACAATCGGTCGATTGCCAGGAGTCCCGCGATCCAGCGGGCCGGTACCCGTTGTGATCCCGCGGGTTCTGCCGACGGCTGCAACGTGTGGAGCCGGCTCGCGCGGCGTCCGATCACGGCGACCACCGGCGGGAAAGGCAGATCCGTTCCCGAGGCCAAGCGCGCGGGATCGAACGCGCCACGAGGGCACCGGCCACGGGGTAAGACCTCTGGTTGACCTGTAAGGCGCCTCGAACAGCCCACCAGCGGGTTGATCAGGCAACGGAGGGTCCGTGGGCTTGAGCCGCGATCCACACGCACGATTGGCGATATGATGCAGAAGCTGGACGGGCGGCGACCGATTCGAGACCGCAGGACCGCGGCGTTCGCCTGGTTCGAGCACCAGGAGGATGCGACCATGGCGCCGAAAAACACGATCTGCCTCTGGTTCGACCATAACGCGCAGGAAGCGGCGCGCTTCTACGCCGAGACTTTTCCGGATAGTGAAGTGACGGCAGTCCACGAGGCTCCCAGTGACTTTCCGGGTGGTAAGAAGGGCGATGTGCTGACGGTGGAGTTCACCGTCCTGGGCATTCCCTGCCTTGGTCTCAACGGGGGACCGGTGTTCCCGCACACCGAGGCCTTCTCCTTCCAGATCGCGACGGACGATCAGGAAGAGACGGATCGTTATTGGAACGCCATCGTCGGCAACGGCGGCGCGGAAAGCGCGTGCGGTTGGTGCAAAGACCGCTGGGGCCTCAACTGGCAGATCACCCCGCGGGTGCTGACGGAGGCGATGGCAGCCGGCGGCGAGGAGGCAAAGCGTGCCTTCGAGGCCATGATGACGATGAAGAAGATCGACGTCGCTGCCATCGAGGCCGCGCGCCGAGGCTAACGCGACCGCGCCGGCACCTGGCCCGCGCCATCAGGAGTAGGCGCATGCCAGGTGCCGGCTGACCGGCTTTCGCTAATGTTCCGTAGCGGCGGCGGCCTCATTTCGCTGCGTCGGTTGCAGCGGTAGCGCGAAAAAGAACGTACTCCCCTCCCCCAACTCGCTCTCTACCCAGATGCGGCCGCCGTGCGCTTCTACGGCCATACGGCAGAACGTCAGGCCGAGGCCGGTAGACATCTTGCGGCCGCCCTTGCGGGTCTCCACCTGGCCGAACTTCTCGAAGATCCGGTCGAACGCTTCCCGCGGGATCCCCTCCCCCGTGTCCCGCACCCCAAAGACCGCTTCCGTGGACTCGGGCGGGAACTGCACGGAAACGGTCACCGTGCCGTTCACCGGCGTGAACTTGGCCGCGTTGCCCAGCAGGTTGACCAGGACGCGGATCAGCTTGTCGTCGTCGGCGAGGAGGGTTGCGCACGGTTCCGGCACTTCGCTGGCCAGCGTGAGCCCCTTGTCCCGGGCGAGGGAGGCGATCTGGCGGAAGGCGCGATCGATGAGCTCGGTCGGGTTGACCTCCGCGTACTCCAACGCCAGCGAGCCTTCTTCCATCTTGTTGGTGTCGAGCAGGTCGTTGATCATCCGCAGCAGCGTCTGGCCGCCTTCGACCGACATCTGCAGCAGCTCGTCCTGATCGGTATCCAGCTCGCCCATCAACGCGATCGTCTGCAGCCCGCCCAGGAGCGACGTGAGCGGCGTGCGCAGGTCGTGGACGATCATGTGGGTAAGGTCTTCCTTCAACCGGTCCAGCGCCCGCAGTTTCTCGTTGAGCGCCTCCACCTGCTTGCGGCGGGTGATGTCCTGGAAGAGGCAGATGCCGCCGACGGTTGCGCCCAGGTGGTCGTGCAGCAGCACCAGGTGCATCGCTACCGGCGTCACGCCGCCCGAGCGGTTCGTCACCACGGAGTCCTGTGCCGTGCCCTCATGCCCGGCCAGCGCCTGCCGGAGCAGCTCGAGGAGGTCGGCTCCCGCAGCCTCTCCAATCGCGTCCCGGCAGAGCTGGTTTCGCACCTGCACTTCCTCCGCCCCGAGCATCTGACACAGTGCGCGGTTGGCGCTGGTCACCCGGTGCTGCAGGTCGAGCGTGAGCACACCGTCCTGGAGGTTCCGCAGGATCGTCTGGAGTTGGATCCGATCGATGGTGCTGTTGTAGAGCTCTCCATCCATCAGGGCGCAGACCTTGGAGAGGATCTCCTCGGGGCCTGGAGTTACGGCAGCCGGCAGGGTCGCCGCCGGCCAGGGGTTGATCACCAAGCGCTGGACCGTTTCCAGCAGCGCCTCCGGCTCGGCGGCCTTCAGCAGGAACGCGTCCGCGCCGGTGTGGAGGCTCCAGAACTCCGTGGCGAGGCTTTCCGACCCGGTAAGGATCACCACCGGGATGTGGGCCACGGCAGGGTCACTCTTGAGTAGCCGGCAGACCTGGTAGCCGTTCATCCGCGGCATCGTGATGTCGAGGAGGATGAGGTCGGGCCGTTCCGAGTAGGCCTGTTGGGCCGCGGCGATGCCATCGGCCGCGTTCAGCACCTGGTAGCCGGCGCCCCGGAGCATCCGCGAGAAGACGGCCGCCGCCAGGGGGCTGTCGTCGGCCACCAGTATTCTCTTGCCTTCAGCTTCTGTGGTGGGCATCGGTCCCCTCTGAATGAGCAGAAACGGTCTTGATCAGGGCCGCCGCGATCCCGGCGGCTGGGAGGATTCGCCGGGCGGCCCCCAGGTCAATCGCGTGCTTCGGCATCCCGAAGATCACGCAGCTCGCCTCGTCCTGCGCGATCGTGAGTCCGCCGGCCTCGGCCACGGACAGCATCCCGGCTCCGCCGTCCCGGCCCATGCCGGTCAGGAGCACGGCGGCCGCGGCCGCGCCGTAGTGACTTGCGACGGACCGAAAGGTGACCGTTACGGAGGGGCGGTGACCATCGACCGGTGGCTCGCGGGAAGCCTGCAGCCGTCCCTCTCGGTCCACCACCAGGTGGGTATCCTCGGCGGGGAAGTAGACGTGGCCTCCGAGGGGAACTTCACCGGGCCGCGCGATCTGCGGCTTGACCCGGCAGTGCGCCGCCAGCCAGCTCACGAGGCCCTCCAGAAAGCCGGGGCTGATGTGCTGCACGCACAGAATCGGCGCCGGGAAGCGGGCCGGCAACTGCCGCAGGATGATCTGGAGGGCCGCAGGTCCACCGGTTGAAGCTCCGATTGCCACCACCCGCACCGGGCCGGGTGTGCTCCGGCCGCTCTCCA
>JAJFMS010000366.1 GCA_020696885.1 Armatimonadota bacterium
GTGATCGCGCCGGACCGCTGCCTGCGGGCGGTGGACGGCCTGCTCACGGGATTCCACGAGCCGCGGGCCACGCACCTCGCGATGCTCTCCGCCGTGGCGGGAAGGGAGGCGCTGTGCGGCTGCGGCCAGGTAGAAGGCGCCCCGCCCGGCGTGCCGCACCTGCGGGCGTCCTACCAGGAGGCGCTCCGGGAGCGCTACCTCTGGCACGAATTCGGAGATCTACACCTGATCCTGCCCTGAGCCCGGCCGAGCGGCGCCACGTAATCCCAACACCCCGTGGCTCCCTTGAGAGCCACGGGGCCGAAACTTCCGGGCGGGACAATCGTCCCAAGTCAAGATGGTGATTCGGACGATTGAGACGAGGAAGTGCGATGCTGACGATCCAGGGTAGAAAGCAGCCGTTCTGTGATGGCGTCTCTCGCCGCGAATTCTTGCGGATCGGCGCGCTGGGGCTCAGCGGCATGACGCTGACGGACCTGCTGGCGGCCGAGGCGCGCGCCGGGATCAAGAACTCCCACAAGGCCGTGATCATGGTCTACCTCCCGGGCGGACCGCCGCACCTGGATCTGGTGGACCTCAAGCCGGACGCCCCCTCGGAGATCCGCGGCCCTTACAAGCCGATCGAGACGAACGTCAAGGGCATCCAGATCACGGAGCACATGCCCCGCATCGCGAAGATGATGGACAAGTTCGCCCTGGTGCGCTCCCTGGTCGGCGCGCGGGACGAGCATGCCTCCAACCTCTGCCTCTCCGGCTACGCCATCGGCGAGAACCGCAACAACTTCTGGCCCTCCATGGGCGCCGTGCTCTCCAAGCTGAAGGGCCCGGTAGAGCGGACTGTTCCGCCGTTCGTAGAGCTGATTCCCAAGACGGCGCACGCACCTTACTCCAACCCCGGCCACCCCGGCTTCCTCGGGCTGGCGCACAGCTCCGCGCGCCCTTCCGGCGAGATGATGGAAGACATGACCCTGAAGGGGATGTCCCTCACCCGTCTCGGAGACCGGCGGCGGCTGCTGCAGTCGGTGGACCGGTACCGCAAGATCGTGGACGCCAGCGGCACGCTGGAACAGCTCGACGGCGTGAGCCAGCGCGCGATGGACCTCCTGCTCTCGGACAAGTTCGTGAAGGCGCTGGACGTGACGCAGGAAGACGAGAAGCTGCGCGAGCGATACGGCAAGGGCTCCTCCGCCCCGATTACGGACGCCGGCCCGGACTGGAACGACCAGTTCCTGGTGGCCCGGCGCCTGGTGGAAGCCGGCGTGCGCTGCGTGACCCTCGGGTTCGGCGGGTGGGACTACCACGGCTTCTGGGATCCCAAGCCCGGCATCCAGGGCGAGCGGCTGGACCAGGCCCTCAGCGCCCTGGTGCAGGACCTGCACGACCGCGGCATGGACAAAGACGTCTCCGTGGTGTGCTGGGGCGACTTCGGCCGCACCCCGCGGTTCAACAAGGACGGCGGCCGGGACCACTGGCCGGCGGTCGGCTTCGCTTTCCTCGCTGGCGGCGGGATGCGCACCGGGCAGGTGATCGGCTCCACGGACAAGTTCGGCGAGCAGGCGGACGAGCGGCCGGTGCACTACCGGGATGTCTTTTCCACGCTGTACCACAACCTGGGCATCAACGTGGAGACCACGCCGCTCTACGATGCCGAAGGTCGCCCGCAGTATCTGATGGCCGGTCACCAGCCGATGTCGGAACTGGTCTGATAACACCCCGCTTTTGTGGCCGGCGGTGCCTGTAACCGACTGATTGCCCGGAGTCCCGGAGGCATCCGGGCAACACCTCCCGGGGACGGCGACTGTAAACGAAAGGCCGCGCCCGGATCGCTCCGGGACTCCGTGGCAACCATGCCGCGGCGGTCATCGTGCCCAGAACCGAGGCTTTGAAGCCCGCGCCCTCCGGCGTGGGCTTCGTCGGCTTCTGACCCGGAGGAGAACCGGATCCCTCCGCACAATGCTGAGGCGGCTGTTTGCTCAGAGAGCATTGCCGGGCACAGCCGGAGCTTCCGTGGCCCTTCCCCCTCCCACCCCGCTGGTACGTGCCCTCGTCCGGACGCTTCTCGTCCTTTGCGCCCTCTCCTGGCGCCTCTCCGGCTCTGCGGGGAGTGGAGCCCGTAGTGCATGCGCGGCGCCGGGGCCACGCGTGGTGGGACCGCGCCCCGACATGCCGTTCTACTGCGAGTCCATTGCCTACCTGAGGCTGGACCGCCAGGACGATGCCACGCCGCTGCCGGAGGGATTCGACGCGGATGCCGGCGAGATAGGGGCCGGAGAGTTCGCCTCCTTCAAGCTCCACGTCGTCACGGATGACCCGCGGTACTTCGGCGAAGTCACCCCCTGGATCGAACATCGCGAACTGCGCGCCCGCGCCCGGACCGCCCGGGGGAGCGCGGACGTTCCGGGCCGCTTCTACTACGGGGGCCAGGGCAACAACCCGCTGGTCTACTTCGCGCCCCGGACCGTGACCGCGCAGGACCGCCTGGTGATCCTGGAGTTCACCTTCGAGTGCACCTTCGGGACCTGGACCACCCGGCCGTACCTCCTGACGGTCCGGGGAAGCCGCAGCACGCCGCCGTCCGGCCCGGCCCGGAACCTCCCGCCGGCGACCGTCCGTCCGGAGCCCACCCCGCCCCCGCTCGGCCTTTCACCGATCCAGGTGGGAGACTGCGCGGACCTCGCCGTGACAGTCCTGGCGGACGAAGAAGCGGTGCAGGGAAGCACCGTGAGCTACACGGTCCGGGTAACAAACCTGGGCCCGGAGACTAGCACGGATGCTGCCGTGCAGACTTACTGGCCTCTCGGGCTCTGGGCGCGGTCGTGGACCGCCTCCCTGGGCTCGCTCACGACCCGCTGGCCCAGCCGGAGCCCCCGGTTCCTGCCGGGGCCGCTGGCCTCCGGCGCCTCCGCCGAGGTGGTCGTTACCGCGACGGCGCTATTCGGCGGTCGGACCATCCTGTCCGCAGCCCAGCAGACCGCGGACTGCAACCCGGCGAACGACCGGGGCGAGGCGGTCCTTACCGTGGTCAAGCCGCCCCGCCCACAACTGCTGGGAGGATGGGACGGGGTGCGGCTAACCTGGGCACGGCGGGGGGTGCAGGTGCGCAACCGGATCTCCGGCACGCTCCTGGTCACCAACAGCGGCCAGGCCGACGCGGGACCCAGCCGCGCCCTGATCGTGCTCTCCGACAGCGGAGATATTTTCTGGCGGACGGAGAAGGGAGATCGCGTGCTCGGCTCGGTGGACGTGCCCGCCGTGGCGGCCGGGGCCGCCGTGAGCGTACCGGTCAACTTCACCCATCAGTCTCCAAACCCACCGGATAGGCGCTACCTCCTGGGCCTGACGGACTCCGGCGGCGCCGTCTACGAGGCGGAGGAGCGCTCCCTCTTCAAAGCGGCCTGGGCGGTTCTGGAGTAGGTCGCCCTGGCGGCTTCAGCGCCAGGGGCCGGGGTCGTACTGACAGGCCAGGTCTCTCCGAAGCTCCTGCAACGGACCCTCGCCGGAGATGGGGACCGTGAAGTACGCACGCCGTGGCGGCTTCGTGGAGCCGTAGCAGATCCGCACCACGGCTTGCTCCTCGTCGCGAGCCAGGGCACGACTCATCGAGCGGACCGCTTGCTCCCCGGTGGCTGCCTCGAAATGGCTGATGGCGGCCTCAACTTCGGTTTCGGCGGCGTCGACCCCGGCGAGCCAACGGCCGAACCAGCTCCACCACGGACCGTCGTTTCTGCTCATAGCGTGCTCTGTCCAGCCCGTAGGGCTTCCCTCGCCGGCGGACCAGGTGCCAGCCCTCCACGGTGACAATTGCCGCCACCAGGCAGAGGGCGAGCCCGATCGGTAGAGCTCCCTCGCCCCGGGCTCCTCGCCGGAGCCACCAGTCCTCCACCGAGCCCGGCGAACATGGCGGACGGTTCCAGGAAGCCCAAGCCTGACCAGATCCCGAGCCCGTAACCCTGCGCAGTCATCAACCGGTCCATCTCGTGTCTTCGTGCCTTTCGGCTCTTAACGGCCGGTGGCCGGGACGGTTACGTTGGCTGGCCCTTCCGCATGCGCTCCCTACTCGAAACGCAAAACAGGCGTCCGGTTTCCCGGACGCCTGCTCGATTGACTTTCTTCGTCGTGTTCCGATCCCTCACCGGGCGGCGCGATCTCCATCGCCCCACGCGTCGCCGAGAGCGGAGGCCGGAAGGCCCGCGGACGATTGCGCCCGCAGCAGACCTGCCAGCCCGAAGAAGTCCAGGAAATGGCTCCAGAACGTTCCCATCGGTACTCCCTCTCGTCTATCCCTAACCGGCCCAGCTTTTCCAGAAGTGACCGGATCGAAACACCACCGTGGCGTTAGCTTAACGCCGCTGCCTGCTCATGTTATGGGGCCCCGGGCTGTTCTTCGATGTGAGATCGTTCACACCCCCGGCCCTCTGCCCACCAGACCCATCCCCGCGCGAGAGGTTCCCGGTTTCTCGGGCGAGGGGATAGCGGCTGGTTGTCCGGGACAGCGCCTACTTCATATATGGCCGGCGCATGCGATGGTGGCATCCATCATTACGGTGACCGTGCGGCTCCAAGAGTTCGACCCACCGTCCGGCGCGGCTCGATAGCACCCGGGCGCAGGCGGTCGGCGAGTCAGCAGTGGCCGGCTTCGCGTCCTGGGGCGCCGAGGCTGCCGTACCAGCCGCCGACAGTAATCCGCCGCTCATCGACGGCCGAGGGGTGGATCGGTAGGATCTCATGGTGCTCGTGGGTGTGGACGTCGAACAGGACGAGGCTGTTGTACTCCACCTCCAGTACATGCTCGGCACCCGCGTGGTCAACTACCCGCAGCGCTCCCCCGAACCCGGGCTCCCACCGGGAGTTGAGGTAGAGGATGAACGCGAGTTTTCGCTGCGCGAAAGCGTCCTGGTGCGGGCGGAGGTAGTCGCCCGGTCCGAGTGACTGCACGGTGAACCCGGAGAGCGCCTCCAGCGTGAGGCCGGTGAGCTGGCCGAAATACTCGAG
>JAJFMS010000367.1 GCA_020696885.1 Armatimonadota bacterium
CGTGGAGCCGCCCGGGGAGCCGGTGCCGGACGGCATCTTCGAGCGGGCGAAGAAGGGAATCATCAATTACGACTTCTCCGATCCGAGGATCGTGGAGGGTCACTTCGATCCGGAGGCACCACTGGTGGGGCGGGAGATGCTCCTGGAGATGAAGGTCCTGGGTATGCGCTACCTGGGCGGGGTGCGCGTGCACGGCACCCGTGAGGAATGCACGGAGCAGGAGAGCATCTTCGGGTATCGGTACGACACCCTCCAGGGCCACATCGAGCGCGGCTACGAGTGGTTCCTGCTCACCAAGGACCACACCACCGGCGAGGTCTGGTTCAAGATCGAGGCTCACTGGCGCCTGGGCGACTTCCCGAACTGGTGGTCGCGCCTCGGCTTCCACCTCATCGGAGAGCACTTCCGCCGGCTCTGGCGCCACGCGGCGCCGCTGCGGCTGAAGGAGCTCACCAAGAAGAAGCCCACGGAGCTGATCGCGGAGCCCGGAGAGCTCGCCCACCGCGGCGACCCCTCCCCGCGCCCCACACAGCCTCTCCGCGCACCTGAGTAGCGGGGGCGCTGCGGCGCCCCCGTCATCGCAAAGCACTCAGGAGCTATGTCATACTACAATCGCCCTCGCGGAGTACCGGGATTATGATGGCCGTTCCGGAACGATTGCCAGGGAGTCCCGGAGTTATCCGGGCACGGCTTCACAGTTGTAATCGCCGTCCTCGACAGGTGCTGCCCGGATGGCTTCGGGACTCCGGGCAACCGATCGGTTATAGGCATTGTTGGGCCACGAAAGCGTCGTTGTAGTAACTCGTAGGCGCCTCCCTCCGTCTCACCTGATTGCGGGAGGGGACCGAGCATGGTACGGAAGCGCGTGTGGGAAGTGGGAGCGGCCCTGGGGTTGCTGCTCGTACTGCTGGCCGCGGGAGGCGGGGCCTGGCATTTTCACAGCCTGAATCAGGCTCTGGCGGCAGCACTAGATGGTGACGACGCCGAGAAGGCCCTACAACTGCTGCAGCGGGGAGCCCGCCCCACCGTGCGGGGCAGCGACGGGAGGACGGTGCTGACGGTCGCTGCGACGGTCGGCGATCCGGACCTCCTGGCGTCGGGCCTGACCCGCGGCGTGGGGGTCGATACTCCCGACGGATACGGCCTCACCCCGCTGATGTGGGCCTCCGCCAACGGCATGGACCGGGTGGCCCGCGACCTGCTCGCCGCCGGCGCAGATCCCAACCTGCGAGCTTCCAGCGGCCATTCGGCCCTCGGGCTGGCGACGCTGGTGGGCAAGGCGACCATGCGCACCGCCACCGGAATCAATGGCCTCTCCATCGAGAAGTCCCGCGCTCACCGCTCTCCGGGGGAGCGGGAGACCATCTCGGCGCTCCGCCGTGCCAAAGCCCACCTGTAGCGAGGCCGGGAGGGCATGGCTTGGCCGAGGGCGGACGCCGAGGTACACCGAGGTCCCGCCCTGCTCACGCTGCGGCGGAAAGGGCTGCCGCCGGTTGGCGCCGCGGGCGTCTGCGGGTGCACTCCTCTTCCTCGGGACACTGCGGCATTCGCTGAAGCTGCAGGTTCAGGAACGTGAGCAGCGCCGCCTCGTCCGGCCCGAGGCCAGCGCGCCCGCTTTCCGGCGAGGAAACGGCGCGCAGCAAGGGCCGGGTATCCTCGTTCAGGTAGGCATTCAGCACCCCGGGGTGGACGTAGCACTTCCGGCAGACCGCGGGGGTGTTCCCGAGCTGCTCTGAGACGCGCCGGATCGCCTCGACCACATTCTTCTTCGCCTCGGCTTCCGTTTCGGCTTCCGGCAGGTCGCGCAGGTGGACGAAGGCGAGGAGGGTCCCGCCCCACGTGCGGAAGTCCTTGGCGGTGAAGTCCTGCCCGCTCCGCTCTCGCACGTAGGCATTGACGTCGCACGACGTGATCACGTGCGGCTCCTGGTCGCCGTCCAGATACTGGAACAGCTCCTGGCCCGGCAGCGCCTGGCAGCGGCGGATGATCCCCGCCACGCGGCGATCACGCAGGTCGATGGTGTGGTCCTTGCCGCTCTTGCCCCGGAAGCGGAAACGCAGGGTGGTTCCGTCCACCTCCACGTGCTCGTCGCGCAGGGTGGTCAGGCCGTATGACTGGTTCTGCCGCGCGTAGTCCTCGTTGCCCACCCGGATGTAGGTGCGCTCCAGCAGGCTCACCACCGTGGCGAGCACCCGCTCTCGCGGCAGGCCACGCCGGCCCAGGTCTTCATCCACCCGCCGCCGGAGCTCCGGCAGCACCTGCGCGAAGAGCAGCATGCGGTCGTACTTGGTCTCGTCCTGCACCTCTCGCCAGCGGGAGTGGTACCGGTACTGCTTGCGGCCTCGCGCGTCGCGGCCCGTCGCCTGGATGTGACCGTTCGGGGCGGGGCAGATCCAGACGTCAGTCCAGGCCGGAGGGATGGCCAGGGCGCGGATCCGATGCAGCGTCTCCGGATCCGTGATCCGCTCCCCGCTCGGGCCGCGGTAGGAGAAGCTCTTTCCGGCGCGGCGACGGGTGATCCCGGGCTTCGCATCAGAAACGTAGCGCAGCCCTGCGGCTCGCGCGACGAGCTTTCCGTCCGGGTGCAGGGTTCCGGTTGAAAGCAGGTCCATGGTGCGACCCCTCTTCGCGCCGCCCCGGTCTTGCCGCCCAACCGCCCGTTCCGCTGCAGTGACCATCGCTCCCCCGATTGGATCATTCCCGTCTGGGTGAGTTATAGTGCGGCGCCCGATTGAACGAAACCGCATCATCCGTGGAGGCGGCCCGGAACGCGTAGAATGCGGGATCGACGGGGATAACGGGCTAGCGGGGCGGCTGGGCCGGCCCAGAAGGAGTAACCGTGAACAACGACGATTACCGGGAAAGACGAAAAGAGCACGCCGAGGCGGAGACCAGCCAGGGAACGAAGCGCACCTTTGGGCTGTTTCCGGTCTATGCCGTTCTGGCCGCCCTGATGGTGGTGCTGTACCTCTTCATCCCGGCGCACTGGGTAGCACTCTCGATGGTGATCATCGCCCTGGCAACAGCGGGCGTCATCCTGGCCCGTGGTCGGGACGGCACGCGGCGGCGCGGTTAGCCCGACAGGTCGGCCCTGACAGCAGCAGCCACCTCGGGCAAATGCTCTACGCCGCTGGGATACACCAGGCGTCGGACCGGCACCGCCCCGGCTAACGCCGCCAGGAGCGGCAGCCGGGCGGGCTGGCGGCCGCACGCCGCGAGCATGCGCGCCAGAAACGAGCACCGGATGAGCTCCACCAGGGCCTCCTGGGGCGTGGCGGCTTCGATGCGGGAGCCGTCCAGTGCCCCAGGTGATGCCACCCGATGCGGCAGGTAGATGGCGTGGATCGGCAGGGTAGCCCCCGAGAACTCGCCAAAGCCGCCGCCCACTGGTACCCGGAGCTTCTCGGTGCCCGGCGCTACGTGGGGGAGGCTGTCCGGCTCCCCGTAAAAATGGCGCGCCTGGTCCGGCCAGAAGCGCATCTGGGGATAGGCAGGGCGCCCCAGCCACTGCCCGCCAGGGCGTTCTACCGGCAGCAGATCGTCCGACACCAACGCGGCGCCGTGCTGCAGCATCGCCGCCGCAAGGGAGCTCTTCCCCCCCTGATTGGTGCCCAGGAACACCGCCGCGCCGCCGCCCACCGCAACCGCCGCCGCATGCAGCACCGGCAGGCCGCGCAGCTCGAGCCAGAAGGCCAGCACCGTCCCCAGGAGGTAGATCTCCATCAGATACGGATCGCCGCCAGCCAGCGGGCTACAGCGGATCTCACCGGGTAGGACCAGGAACTCCGCAGCCAGCGGGAACCGCAAGAGGTGCCCATCGCCCACCGCGTAGACCGTCACGAGCGGCTGCCCGGCGGGATCGGTCTCCGCGGAGGCGTAGAGCGGCGGCACCGCGGGCTCGAACTCGCCCGGCTCGACGCGGACGATCCGCAGGTCCGGCTCGTCCGTGCACGCAATGAGCGGTGCGGTGAGCGGGAAGTCAATCTCCAGCACCACGCCGTAGATCCGGAAGCGGGAAACGCTGCTCACCGCCTCGGCTCCGGGAGATCAAGCGTGGTATAGCGAACTGCCACCCCATCGTCCTCCCCCACCGGCTCTCCCTGGTATTCCACCCAGGCGTGCGCTTCCAGGCTGCCCTGCTCGGGACGCACCCCCATGCGGAGCTCCGCGGGGATGCCAGCGCCGCTCAGCAGCCACTTCAGCACCAGCGACCGCCGCAGGCAGGTCATCGGGTAGAGGTGCCGCCGCGCGGCCGCCCGGACCAGTCGATCCAGGCGCCGCACCTCTGCGTCCGCGTCGCTCGCACCAGTCGGCCGCGGCACGGGGGGGCGGTCCAGCAGTCTCCGGGCGGTAGTGAACGGCAGCAGCCGCAGGACGAGGTCTGTCCCGAGCAGCAGCCACCAGCACTGGCCCGCTTTAAGGAGATCAGCGAATGATACGGGACGGGGCACGGTAGGGAGGTTCCGTCAGGAAGCTGACTGCTGTCAGGAGGGAAGTCGGTCCCCTGAACGGAGATACGCAGGAGCGCGCACGAAGAACTCCCGGGGGACCCGGGGTCAGACCGCGGCCCACTCCGACACGAGGTGGTTCGGGGCGATCTCCACCAGCCCGGAGTGCTGCGCTTGCTCCGGCGTGGGATCCCAGCTCAGGGTGGGCAGGCGCTGCTTGGGCGGGCTGTCCAGCGTGGGAATGGAGCGGAGCAGACCGCGCGTGTAGGGGTGTGCGGGGTTCCGGAACAGCTCCTCCACTCCGGCAGCTTCCACGATGCGGCCGCCGTGCATCACCAGCACGCGGTCGCACATCTCCGCAACCAGCCCCATGTTGTGGGTGATCAGCATCAAGGCCATCTGGCGCTGCGTGCGGAGTTCCTTGAGCAGGTCCAGGATCTTCGCCTGGATCGTCACGTCCAGCGCGGTGGTCGGCTCGTCCGCGATCAGGATCTCCGGGTTGCAGCTCAGGGCGATGGCGATCATCACGCGCTGCC
>JAJFMS010000368.1 GCA_020696885.1 Armatimonadota bacterium
CGAGGGAGGTTCATGCGTCTACTGGCTATCAGCGATCTTCATGGCGACCTGCGTTCCGCCTGGGCGGCGATCGCGCAGACACAGCCGGACGTGCTGCTCTGCTGCGGAGACTGGGGCGACCCCGGGGAGGTGGAGGCCGCCGACCTGGAGGAGTTCACAGCCCGGCTGCCGGTGCATACCGTCTACGGCAACCACGATCACCTGGACGCGCTGCGGGCGTGGCAGAACGCTGACGGCACGGACGTGCTGCTCGAGCCGGGAGAGGTGCGCCAGGTCGGCCCGCTCGCGCTGGCGGGCTTCAACGGCATCTGGGCAAAGTCCCACCGGAAGCCCTACTACGTCACCGATGAGGAGATCGAGGAGGCGGCCCTCCGGGCGCTGGCGACCGGTCGCTCCGTGGATCTGCTGCTCTCCCACGGCTGCCCGAGCGGCGTGGCGGACCTCACCTGGCAGAATCGCCACGGCGGGCAGCGCTGCTTCTTACACGCCTTTCAGCTCCTCCAGCCGAAGGTGTACCTCACCGGGCACCTGCACCGCGCGCAAGAGCATCGCACCCGGGATGGCGCAATCGTGCGCAACGTCGGCGCGACTCCTAAAGGCGAAGCGGTACTGATCGAATGGTCCGGTATGCTTCCCACCGTCACCGCGCTCAAGCTGGAGCTCTGATGGGTATTGGGTATTGGGTGTTCGGCGTTGGGTGTTGGGAGCGGAAGGCGGCGTCCACACGCCGCAGCCCCTACCGGCTGAACCCCTCACCCGAACCAGATGGCGGCTGGCCGGGGCCACCGGGAGGCAGCTCCCCGGCCGGACGGTCGACGAACGCGATCCCCAGGGCGGGGAGGGTCTTCTTCTTCGCCCGTGCCACGGCCATCTGGTTCTCCTCGATGTTCGCGGTCCGCAATGCGGACTTCGCCAGATCGGTCCAGAGCTCGGACGCGAACGGGGCGGCCCGGGTGGCGAGCTTCAGCATCTCGTGCTGCTGCTCCCAGTCTTCCAGGCGCAGGTAGATCCGCGCGGCCGCCTGGTAGAACGCCGCCCGGAACACCAGCAGCCGGGAGGTCTCCGCGGCCCGCCGGTAGACCTTGGCCGCCTCCTCCAGCCGTTCTCGCCGCCCTGGATCCTCCAGCTCGGAGGGCTGCCGTCGCCGTCGCCGGGGGGCGGGAGGGGCTAGCAGGGAGCCCAACCGATCCGCAGCGGCCGGATCGGCCGGATGCGCCGCCAGGTAGGCCCGCACCTGCGCCAGCGCCGCCGCCTCCTGGGCGAGCTGCTCCTCCGGGCTGGGCGCTCCCGGGCCGGGTGCGTCCGGCCACGGCACCGGCGTCGGCGGCAACAGCTCCACCGGGGCCGGGGAAGATCCGGTGGACGGCATCGTGCGGACGGCGGGAGAGTAGAGCGTCCCCTGGGGTGAGTTGCCCATCGCCTCCGGCGGCGGAGAGGAGCCCTCACTGCGCCAGCCGCCTTCCCCCTCCGGGCCGGGCGCGCGACCAAAGACGGTTTCCATCCCCCCTACGGACAGGAGTGTCTCCGGAAAGATGGCGCCCCGGCCGGCGCCGATCGGCCAGAGGCCGGCGGCCAGTGAGCCGGTAATCTGGTTCCGGAGCTGCAGGCGAGAAAACCGGTTCAACGCGTTCCGCAGCGGGGCGCGCAGCCGATGGTTCTCACCCAGCCGATCCGCAAGCTTGCCGGCCTGGTTCAGCCAGCGCTGGGCCTTCGCCCGGTCGCCGTCCACGTCACGACTGGCGATCGCCTGGTAGAGCCGCGTTTCGGCCAGCGCCACCAGCAGCAGCGGCTCGGCGGGTGCGAGGGCGAGATCGTGCTCCAGCACCCCCGCCCGCTCCGCGAGGACCGCACTGAGCTCCGGCCGCAGCTCGGCCGGCGGCGGGGTAGGATCCGGACGGGGCGCCGCAAACGTCACCGGCGCCGGGTTGCGGGTGCGCCGGGAGGCCCAGCTCCGGGCCGCCATGCTGGTGATCCCGATCCCCAGGAGCGCCGCGGCCCCGATGGCAACATAGGCCGGGGGCAGGCGGAACGGCTCGCGCCGGTCTGTCGCCTGCAGCGGTTGGCCGCACACGGCGCAGCGGCAGGGACGCTGGAAGTAAGAAGCCCGCAGTACGCTGCCGCAGCGATAACAGCGTTCCGTAACAGGCAACACGGGCTCGGTGGACATCTTTATCCCGGCAGACCGACAGTTAACTCTCCTGCACATTCGCAGTAGAGAGGAGAAATCCTTCTCCAATGAGTGAGTCGCGAGGTGGTGAGTGGTGAGCAGGGAACGCGGCCGTAAGACCGCGCCGCCCCATTACTTCCATACTCCACTACTCCATCACTCCGCCCTACTTTCCCAGAGGACGAAAGACCCCGGCCGCGCATCCGCGG
Source organism: Armatimonadota bacterium (assembly GCA_020696885.1). The sequence continues at coordinate 2,377 of JAJFMS010000368.1, forward strand.
CCGGGGTCTTTCTCCATCCCTGATTGCGAGGCGATTACGGCCGGATCACCACGAAGCGCAGACCCACAGAGGTCTTCACCCGCAGCACCACACCCGCGTCGGTCGGCGCGGCGCCGATCGCCTTCTGGAAGCTGTCCACGCTCGGAGTGGGCGTGCTCCCTACCTGCTGGATCACGTAACCGGCGTCCAGACCAGCCTCGAAAGCAGGGCTTCCGGGCGCCACGGAGACGATCTCCGTGCCCTGGCCGTCGTCCGACGGGCGCACCGTCAGGCCATACTTCGACTTGACCGGCTGGCTCGGCTGCTTGTCGGGCGTCGGCAGCGGTCGCTGCGGTCGGCCTCCGGACGTCGAGTTATCTGAGGTGCGCTCGATGACGGTGACGTTCAGGCGCACCTGCTTCCCGTCTCGGATCACCTCGACCGGCACGGTGCTTCCGGGCCGGGTGGCGGCCACCGCCTTCTCCAGGTCGGTGAAGCTGGTGACCTGCCGGTCCCCGAACTTCACGATGACGTCGCCGTCCTTCATCTGGGCGCGGGCCGCCGGGCTATCGGGGCTCACGGTCTCCGCCAGCGCACCGCCTTCGGGCGCCCGCAGGTGCTCGCGCAGCTCCGGCGCCAGGTCACGGTTGTTGGGGCTCACGGCCACGCCGAGGAAGCCGCGCACCACCTTGCCCTTGCTCATCAACTGCTCGGCCACCACGCTGGCCGTGTCGATCGGGATCGCGAAGCCGATGCCGATGTTCCCCTGGGACATGCCCGAGGAGGCGATGGCCACGTTGATGCCGATGACCTGACCGTCCACGTTCACCAGCGGTCCGCCGCTGTTGCCCGGATTGATCGAAGCGTCGGTCTGCAGGAGGTCCACGTAATTCGCGGCGCCGCGGCCGAAGCTATCCAGCTCGCGGCCCTTGGCGCTGATGACGCCCACGGTGAGCGTGGACTCGTAACCAAGCGGGCTGCCGATGGCGATGGCCCACTGGCCGACCTTTACCTTATCGCTCTTGCCCAGCGTCGCGACGCTGCCGGCGGGGAGCGGCTTGCGGGTCTTGAACTTCAGCACCGCCAGGTCCGTGCGGGGATCGCTGCCCACCAGCTCCGCCGTGTTCTCCGTCTTGTCGAAGAGCTGCACGCGGAACTTGTTGCGGTCTTCCACGACGTGGTTGTTGGTGAGCACCCAGACCGTGTTGCCTTCTTCCCGGATGATCACACCCGAACCGGTGGACGGACGCGGAGAAGAATCGGGGCCGCTTTCACCGCCGCCGCGCGGGAACCGGCGGAACAGATCCCGGAACGGCTCCGGAATGCCCTCTTCGCCCTGTCCCTGCATCGGCATGGGGGGCGTCGGGCGATCCACCGCGTTGGTGCGGGCGGAAATCGTCACTACGGACGGCTCCACGGTATCCGCAATATGTACGAAAGCGTCCTGGAGCGCATCGAGCACGACGCGGGACTCACCCGTCATCTGCTTGCGGGCCGGTGCGGAAGCCTGGGCGGAGACCTGAGTAGGCCGCGTCCAGACGCTCACCGCAAGCGCCAGCATGGAGCCACTGAGCACCAGAACGGCCCAGTTGCTGGCTCTTGCGTTCAGGGTTTGCCGAAAAGCTCTCATTTGCTAACTCAGCCTCCTCCCCCGATCAGGGGGTGGCATCGAACAATTGGAACGGAACACCTACTGACGCCCTCATGGGCCGGCGAGGGCCGGTCACGGGGCTATAACTCTAAAGACCGCGAATTCGCCTTCTCAGTTCCGCAGAAACTGTTGGCTTACCGTTGGGCGCTACTGCGGCTCAGGGTTGGGAGAGGAAATCTACCGGAACCACTCCCCGGTACCGGGAGGAGAACACCGGAGCATAGGTCGGAGCCGCGTACACCGGATAGCGCGGATAGGCTCGTCCCACAAGGGCTCGGACCGGCACACCATCGTAGTAGGCGACCTGGTGGATCGGCTCTTCGGCGCCGATGACCTGCGCGGCCCGCACGGCGGACACTTCATCCGCCAGGGGAGCGCTCACCACCACCGGCGGCAGCTCTCCAAAGGAAGCCGCGGTTAGAGACCGATCCTCAAGTGGGACCAGCTCCGGCACCTGCGCGCTGATGGCGTCCGGGTGCTGCGGGGCGTGGAAGAGCGCGGTGGTCACCAGCACGATGCCGACGGTGCCGGACAGGGCCAGGCGGGTCGGCAGCGTGTGGAAGTGGCGGTATTGACGGCGCAGGAAGCTCGCGGTGTCTTCCGCGATGAAGCGCGCCTCGCTGAGCAAGGGGCGCGCCGCCCACTTCAACTCCGCCCAGCCCCAGCCGCGACTGGTCGCGGTTTCCAGGCAGGCAGGATCGAAAGCGCGTGGGGGCTCGGCGCTGCCGAGCGCCCCCATAAGGCGCTTCACCTGAAGGAGCGTGTCGTGCTCGTGCCGGCAGCTCTGGCATCGATCCAGGTGGCTGCGGATGTCGAGCATCTCGGCGCCCGTGAGCTCACGGTCGCAGTAAGCGGACAAGAGGTTCTGAACCCGGCTACACACCATCTTCGACAGGCCCCTTTCGCGTCCGGCCCTCGGCATCGGAGGGCGCGACCCCGCTCGGAGATTCCCGCTAAGACGTTATG
>JAJFMS010000369.1 GCA_020696885.1 Armatimonadota bacterium
GGGGTAGGGAGCGTTAGACACAGAGGGACACGGATTTAGACAGAGGGGACACAGAAGGAAGCCGGAGGTAGCGCGGATGGGTGCGGATGTCGGGTTGCACGCGGATCTGACATATCGGATCATCGGATGCGTGAAGCGGGTCCACCGTGTGCTCGGCAGCGGTTTCCTGGAGCAGGTGTACCAGAATGCACTGGTGCTGGAGCTCCAGGAAGCCGGGCTGGAGGTGATCGCGCAGGCGCCGATCGAGGTCCGGTACCGCAATCAGGTGGTTGGCATCTACCGTGCCGACCTGCTGGTGAACGGCCTAGTGATCATCGAGCTCAAGGCAGTCGAGCATCTGCTGGAAGCCCATGAGGTCCAGTTGGTGAACTACCTGCGGGCCACGACGATCGAGGTAGGGCTGCTCGTTAACTTCTACGACAAGCTGATCATCCGCCGTCGCATCCTGACCAACGACCGGAAGTTATCTTCCTGATCCTCTGTGTTCCTCTGTTCCAATCTGTGTCCCTCTGTGTCCAAAAATCGGAGGTGTAATCATATGAAGAAGATCGTACTTGCATACAGCGGCGGGTTGGACACCAGTGTCATCCTGCCGTGGCTGAAGGACCGGTATCCCGGCGTGAAGCTGGTCGCGTTTGCGGCGGAGTTGGGCCAGGGGGACGAGCTCCACAACATCGAGGACAAGGCGTACAAGAGCGGCGCGGATGAAGTGGTGGTCAAGGACCTCCGCAAGGAGTTCGCGGAGGAGTACTGCTTCCCGATGCTCCGGGCGCACGCGATCTATGAGGAGGACTACCTCCTCGGCACCAGCATCGCGCGGCCGATCATCGCGAAGCACCAGGTGGACGTGGCCCACGCCACCGGCGCGGACGCCGTGGCGCACGGCGCCACCAGCAAGGGGAACGACCAGGTCCGCTTCGAGCTCACCTACATGGCGCTGGACCCCACGCTGGAGATCGTGGCGCCGTGGAAGGACGCCACCTTCGAGCTGACGGACCGCGAGAGCGCCATCGAGTACGCGGAGCTCAAGGGCGTGCCGATCGAGCAGACGAAGAAGAAGATCTACAGCCGCGACCGCAACCTCTGGCACATCAGCCACGAGGGTGCGGACCTGGAAGATCCCGCCAACGAGCCGCAGGACGACCTCTGGGTGATGAGCGTGCCGGTCTCCGAAGCGCCGGACCACCCCCAGTACCTGGACCTCACCTTCGAGAACGGCAACCCGGTGGCCCTGTTCGGCGAGCGGCTGGAAGGGCATGACCTCATCGCCGCGCTGAACGCCCTGGGCGGGGCGCACGCGGTGGGCCAGACGCAGCTTGTGGAGAACCGCCTGGTGGGGATGAAGTCCCGCGGCGCCTACGAGACGCCCGGCGGCACCATCCTCTACCAAGCGCATAAGGCGCTGGAGCACCTCTGCCTGGAGCGCGATACCTATCACTTCAAGCAGCAGGTGGCGCTGAAGTACGCGGAGATGGTTTATTACGGGCAGTGGTTCCACCCGCTGCGGAACGCCCTCCAGGTGTTCATGGACCACACGCAGCAGTACGTGAACGGCACCGTCAAGGTGAAGCTCTTCAAGGGCCAGGCCACCGTCGCCGGCGTGGAGAGCGACACCAGCCTCTACGACCCGCAGCTCGCCAGCTTCGCGATGTCCGGCTACGACGTCACCGCCGCTCGCGGCTTCATCGACCTCTTCGGCCTGCCGATGAAAGTCAACCGCCTGCAGCGGCAGAAGGACGAGTCGTAGAGTTTTTCGACGGGATCACGGGATTGGTAGGATGAATAGGAAGGGCGAGATGCTGGGCTGCCGCGGTGCTTACCTCAGGCCATAAAGGCTTGATCTTCGCCAACTGTGGCCTTCACGCCACCCAATCATCCTGACAATCCTGTGATCCTTTCAAAAAACCTCTCCCTTCCCCTCTGCGTCCTCTGCGCCTCCCATACGGGCAGGCTGCGGTTAAACCCTCACACCGCCATGATCCACCTCCTCGAAGAGTTAGCCGCCAACGCCTGGCCCGCTGCGGTGAACCAGGGGGTCGACGGCTGGGTTCTGCGCTACGCGTCCGGAGTGAGCCGGCGGGCTAACTCCGCGTTCGCCCTGCACGGGGACGACGGCGACCTGGAGGCGCGGATCGGCGTGGTGGAGCAGTTCTACGCGCGGCGAGGGCTACCGGCCCGGTTCCACATTAGCCCGGCGGTCCGGCCGGCGGACCTGGATGCCCAGCTCGGGGCCCGGGGCTACCGGGTGGAGTGCCCCACCTGGGTGCAAACGGCTTCTCTGACGGAGGTGCAGGAGAAGGCGGAGCGTGACGCGCGCTTCGAGGTCACGCTGCTGGACGCGCCGGATGATACCTGGTTTTCGGTCTATCACCTGGACCCGGACCACCAGGCCCAGCAGCGCCCGGTGCGGGAAGCGATCATGGCTCGCACCGGCCCGCCCGCGGCCTTTGCGCTGCTCCACCTGGACGGTCGGCCGATTGCCGTGGGCCAGGGGGTGGCGGAGCGCGGTTGGCTGGGGCTGTTCAGCATCGTGACCCACCCGGACTTCCGCCGCCAGGGCGCGGCCACCGCTCTGGTGCGCGCGTTCTGCGACTGGGGCGCCGGCCAGGGCGCGGAAGGGTTCTACCTCCAGGTGATGGAGACGAGCACCGCCGCCGTCTCGCTTTACAGCGGGCTCGGGTTTACCCCGCTGTACCAGTACTACTACCGGACGCGGGACTGAACACGGCCATGACGCACGCCACCGTGCTCTGGCGGCGCCTGGACGTGCCGGGTCACGACTTCTGCCGCCTCGTCTCCCGCGGGGAGGGCTGGGAGCTTCAGGGCACCGCCGTCTTCCGCGAGAACGGCTTCTCGTGCTGCTGGCGCTACGAGGTGCGCTGCGACGCGACGTGGCACACGCAGTCCGCCGTGCTCACCGGCTGGATGGGCGCCGAGGAGCTACAGTTCGAGATCGAGGCGAACGACCAGCGCCGGTGGCGACTGAACGGTGTCGACTGCCCGCAGGTGGAAGGCTGCCTCGACCTGGACCTGGGAATCACGCCCGCCACGAACCTGCTGCCGCTGCGGCGGCTCTCGCTGCCTGTGGGCGACGGGGGGGCGGTGACCTCCGCCTGGTTCGATCCCTCCATCATGTCCCTGGCGCCGCTGCGGCAGACCTACCGGCGGATCGGCGAGACGCGCTACGCCTACCGCTCCATTGAGGGCGACTTCGCGGCGGAGCTGGGCACCGACGCCGCCGGCTTCGTAGTGGATTACCCCACGCTGTGGATCGCGGAGACGGGACCCTGAGCCTCCCGGACGAGTGGGTTGACCTCATTTGCGGAGATCCGGGATCATGATAACTGCTCCGGTTACGGGCGCCATGAGGCTATGAAAGCGTCGTTGTAGTCGTAGGAGCGAGCTCTGGGCCGGAGACCGGCTCCGACAGCCGGGGAAAGAGCTGGAGCAGCACCACGCGCAGGGAGGCCGCCACCGGCACCGCCACCACCATGCCGGGAAGGCCGAACAACTGCCCGCCTACCATCAGCGCGAAGACGCCCAGCACCGGGTGCAGGCCGACCTGCCGGCCGATGACGCGCGGCGTGATGAGCTGGTCGAACACCTGGCCTACGGCCAGCATCGCCACGGCCAGCGCAACCAGCGAGCCGGGATTCCGGCCGGTGACCCATGCCACCAGCACCGCCACCAGGATCAGCGTAACCTGGCCGAGGTACGGCACCGCGTACAGCACCACGGCCAGCAGCCCGAGCACCACGGCATACCGGAGCCCGAACCCCAGCTCCAGCACCAGGTAGATGAGCAGGCCGAAGCAGAGGCAGATCGCGGTGAGCCCGCGCAGGTAGGCGCCGAAGACGCGCCCGACCTCCAGCGTCAACCGGAACACGGTGTTCCGGTGTCGATCCGGAATCAGGTGCGCCAGGCGCGCCCGCAGGGCGTCCAGGTCGATGAGCAGGTAGAGGGTGACGATCGGCACCACCACCACCCACCCGAGGAAGCCGGCGGAGGCCTGGAGGGAAAGGAACACCCTCTCCAGCAGCACCTGGGCATACCCGGTGATGTCGCGCTGGTACTGCTGCCAGAGCTCGCTGACGGACGGGGGCAGGTTCATCCGCCGCAGGAGCGCCGCGTTATCCAGCGCCCACCTGTCCACGGAATTCTGGAGGTGGGTGACGTACTCCGGCAGGCTGCGGGCGAGGTCGCCGATCTGGCCCAGGGCCACCGGCAGCAGCACCGCCATCAGGGCGAACACCGTCCCGAAGAATGCGAGGAAGGTGAGGCCGGCGGCGGCCCACCGCGGGAGGCCCACCTTCTGCATCCGGTCCAGCACCGGGTCGAGCAGCAGCGCCAGCGCGATGGCGATCAGGAACGGCGGCAGCACGTCCCGGACCAGCCAGACGCACCAGCCCAGCAAGGCGACTCCGGCAAGGAGCAGCAGTGTGCGAGAGGTGGAGTCGGTTGCCATAAAAAAGCGGCTGCCGGCCGAGAGCCGGCAGCCGCTCTATTGTTCGGGGGCGGAGCTCAAGCAGCCTTCCCGATCTCAACCGCCCGGTCGGCGTCCATGATCTCTTTCAGCCGCTTTAGCGCCTTGTGCTGCAATCGCGAGACGTGCATCTGGGAGATCTTCAGTCGCCGCGCAACCTCCGTCTGGCTAAGGTCCTGGAAGTAGCGGAGGTAGATGATCAGCTTCTCCCGCGGCTCCAGTCGCTCCAGCGCGGTCTTGAGGTCGTCGTAGGAGTCGACCTGATCCAGCTCGAGGTCCTGAACTCCAATGGAATCGCTGAGCGTGAGCGCGGCGTCTCCGTCCAGCGCGAGCCGGGTATCCAGGGAGACCGTCTCGTACGCGTTGCCGAGCTCCATCGCCTTGAGCGCGTCTTCCTCCGTGCAGCCCACGTGCTCGGCGATCTCCGCTACGGTAGGAGAGCGGCCGAGCTTCTGGGCCAGCACGTCGTTGACGCGGGTGACCTGGA
>JAJFMS010000370.1 GCA_020696885.1 Armatimonadota bacterium
GAAGAACCGCTTCAGCTCCACGGCCAGCTTCCGCCCGCCGCCGCCCAGTTGGCGCTGCACCCAGAGGGTCACGCCTACGCACAGTCCGCCCCCGGCCAGGAAAGAGATCAGGTCGCTCATGGTCACCTCGCGTTGTTACCTTTCTAACGAGGCGGCGCCAGGTGGGGTTACGCAGGCGGTCGGCAGGCAAAAAGAAAGCCCCTCCGTTGCCGGAGGGGCTTTCTTTGACGGTCGCCGAGAGGGGCTATCCGCGGGTCAGGGATGGAGCGTAGGCGTTGCAGATGGGGCTTCCAGGAGGTGAAGCCTTGGCGATCCGCGTGCGATCGGCTCCCACATCACGTTGGCTCGCCGGGGTCTACGAGCAGGACACGCACCTGATCGTTTGCCAGGGAAGGGGGGCCTTCCTCCTGCCACTACCGATAGATCAACCGATTTTTTTTTCCGGATCCCGGAAGGGGGTATTCACCACCAAGACACGAAGGCACCAAGAATGCATTTCGAAAGGCAGGCTGCATTCCGTGCCTGCCCTGTTGACTGCAGGCTCCGAGGATCGGCTTATTGAGCCAGGAATCTGCGATGGTTCCAAACACGCTCCAAGAGAAGGCCCCTATCTCCTCTTAGTGCCTTCGTCTCTTGGTGGTGAATCTCTCTGCCTCCCGGGATCGGCGCAAAAGACGGGCCGCAGAGTCCTGACTGCAGCCCGTCCGAGTAATGGTCTATTCAGTTGTTAGCGACGCGCTTGCGTCAGCGATTTCTCCCCAACCGGATTTGCCTTGAAACACCGCCGCGTTCGGGCGAAACACTGCGGCGCCGGCCCGCGTCCAACGTGGGAAGAGCGTCCAACCACCCGCCGGAGGAGACGATATGCCGCGCCGCCACTCGCTCGCCCTGGCTCTCGCCTCGGTCGTGTCGCTTGCGTTCCTCGCTTCGTCAGGCGCGGCCGAGGCACCTGCCGGAACCAACCCGAAGGTGACATTGAAGGTGCTGCGGGCCACCCCGGCCGAAGCGGCGGCCGCGCTGGCGCGCGCCGCCGGGGTGCGGATTGCGGTCAACGCCTCCACCGAGGTGCCGGATGGCCAGCCCGCCGCGGATCTGGACGGGGGCATTCCCGCTAGGGCCGACTTCACGTGGACGAACCTCTCCCTGGCCCGGGCGCTCCGGCAGCTCGCCGACCGGTTCAACCTGGTGGCGTCCCGAGATCGCGACGGCGGGTATACGCTGCGCTCGAACGGCCCGAACCCCCGGCCGAAGCTGCCTGAGAAGTTCCCGGGGTTCGTGGCGGTGCGGGACATCCGGTTCTGGGTATCGCAGCTCTCCCTCGAGCACCGGCGCACCTTGAACTTCCGGGAGGAACAGCCTGGCCTCCTGGCGCCTCCGGGCGGCAGGCTGCAGCTTCAGCTCCAGGCGGAGCTCCCGGACGGGGATACGGACGCGGTGGTGGGCTTTGAGCACGTGACCGCCAAGGACGACACCGGCAGCATCCTGCTGGCCGAGTCGCGCCTGATGCTGCCCATGATGCGCCCTCCGGGCCTGTTCGGGCCGGCGAGTGATGACCAGTGGGACGAGATGGTCTATCTCAGCGCGCCGCACCCGCGGGCCACGCGGCTGGTGTGGCTGGAGGGCGACCTGACGGCCTACGCCACGAATAACACACGGGAGCTGGAGCTCCCGGCGCCCCTGCCGACCGGTGCGATCTCCCGTCCGCTGGGCGAGGTGGTGATCGAGAGCGTCCAGCTCGAAACCGGGCCGGTGCGGACGCAACTACGGATAGGCTGCCAGATACCCCGCAGCGACAATCCGGTCCCCACGCGGCCGGATCTGGTGGTGGTGCTGGTGGGGGAGTCCGGCAACGAGTATACCGCCAACAGCACCAACGCCAGCGGCAGCGGCAATGGCGAGCGGACGGCGTGGAGCCTCACCGTCGGGTTTTCTGGGGCGAGCGAGCCGATCAAGCGAGTCCTGATCAGGCGGACCGAACGATCGCGGCCGACGGTGCTCGCCCACTTCCGCATGCGGGATATCCCGCTGCCGCAGGAAGGTGTCTTCATCACCCGGGCGGCGCCCAACCCGGGGCCGATGGGAGGCAATCCACAGTTTCGGCCCGGTCGCGGCCGCCCGGCGGCGCCCGCGGAGCCGCCGCCATTCCGGCAGGTTGGCGGCGCCACTCTGATCAGCCAGGTCACGATCGGGCAGCGTCCGGCAGCCGCGGGCGTCCTCTCGATCGGGCTGAGCCGCAAAGGCGAGGGGAAGGACGGAGCGGAGTGGGGTCCGATCCGTTGGCAGGAGCTACCGGTGGGAGACACGGGTGTGGCCAAGCTCCCGGATCTCGAGCCGGGCACCTATCGTGTGATGCGGCTCTATGGCCCTAAGGCCCCGTTGAACCTGCGGGGTCCGGGGCTCTGGAGCGGCGCGGAAGTGGAGATCGCAGCGGCGGCCGGCAAGGAGCTCTCGCTGCCGCCGCTGGAGTGGCGGAGTGATCCGGCCACACCGGCACCCACCGGCGCTCCGAAGCCGTCGGCTGCGAAGCCATTGCAGCCGAAGCCGAAGCCGTCACCGAAGAAGAAGTAAGAACGGGCGTTCGGTCGAACGTTGATCTGTGTCGAACCTCGTGCGACCCATCGGCTGATTGACAGGAGGCCGGCTGTCAGGCCGGTTCGCCTTCTGCCCGCGGCAATGGCAATCGGCCGACCCGCCTTACAGCGGGACTCCTGTCAACCGTGCGAAGCTGCTTCGGTAGACCGATCCGGCTCGCACTTCGCACCTCGAAGCTCGCACTTACTTCTTGAACTGCCAGCTCTCGCTGAAGTAATCCGCTGCCAGCACCTCCGGCTGACCGCCGCCTACCTTCAACACTGCCCAGTCCGGCAGGCGGGGGAAGAGCTGCACGTTGCTGGCGCGGATCTCTTTGGCGGACCAGGTGTGCCCGCTGTTGATGACCACGTACTTCCCGGGGTTGGCCGGGTTCGGGAAGATCAGCACCGGCACGGCGTCCGGTCCGTACTTCTTGCCGTTCACCTCTACCCCATCCCGGCTCCAGCGGATCGGCAGCTTCGGCGCAATGGCAGCCAGCCGGCTGTTGGAACCGGGATCACCGAACAGCACCAGGTTGGCGTCCTTCGCCATCGCGGGGGTGAGGCTGCGGTCGTCCATCACCGGAAGCTCGCCGCGGAAGCCGAGGCGCCACTCTTCCTGGAACCGGCGGAGCGTCTCGTCCGCGTACTGCTGCGTGGACCGGCTCCACGGGGTGCCGGTGCCGCGCACCACCACGAACGAGTCCGTGAAGGCATCGTCGATCGGGCCCTGGAGGTGGTGGCGCTTCCGCACCGGGATCTCGGCGGCGTTGGGGAAGCGCCACTTGCCGTTCACCTTCTCCACGGTGAGCGAGTCCCGCGTCTTCCGGCTGGTGAAGTCCAGGCTCTGGCCATCGATCTTCAGCGGGGAACTGCCGACCAGCGGCGCCAGGGTCAGCGCGGCCACGTTCCTGGTGGAGACGGTGATCCCCGGGCCGGTGGCGTCCGCCAGCACATCCGCGCGGCGGTAGTGCTCTTCCAGCGCGTCCACGGTCACCCACTTGCACCGGTTGTACTTGAGGGTGTAGGTGGTGAACTTCACCTGCTTCGCGGCCGGCTCGCGCTTGGCCTTGGAGAGGTGGCCCATGATCTCCGCGAAGCTGTCCGGATGGTACCGGTGCTCCGTCTTCGGCCCGACGATCACGGTGAGCGGCACCATCTCCTCGGCGGCTCGCTCTTTCATGTTCAACGCGGCCTGGAGCTGCGGGTCGATCTCGCCGCCGTAGCCGATGTAGGGGGCGTTGAACATGTTGAGGGCGTAATCCACGGCGTCGTAGATGTGCCAGGACTTCTCCTGGTACTCCGGGATGGTGCCGGGAGCGATCTTGGCGTACTTCCGGGTCTCCGAGAAGCCGGCCCCGGGGCTCACCGCGGCCCACATTCCCGGATAGTGCACGCCGATGTGCCAGGAGCCGTGCCCACCCATGGAGAAGCCGCGCAGGATGGTGCGGTCCGGGTCGATGCGGTACTGGTGATCTACCTGGGACAGCGCTTCGAAGACGTCCGTCTCCCCGGACCAGCGCCAGCCGTTGTTCCCACGGCCGAACGGCAGCAGGGTGATGAACGGCTGGTCCACCGGCTTTGCCCCGTTGGAGCCGGGAGCCGGCTCGTTGGACTGGAGGAACTTCACTTCCGTAGTGCCGCGCCCGTGGAGGTCGATATCCAGCCGCCAGGGCGCCTGGTTTGCAGGGTCGTAGCCGGACGGCAGCACCACCGCATACGGTTGGATGGAGCCGTCCACCCGGCTGCGGTAGCCGCGGAGGCTCTTGCCCGGCTGACGAGTCCAGGGCCGCTCCCCCCTGGCCAGCAGCTCGCAGCGCTGCATCCCGGTGTCCAGCCCGCGAAGCACCGCTTGGAAGGCGCCCTTGTTGTCCAGGAGACTCACGCCGGGTCCCTTCTCGTGGACGTCATCCCGGGCGGCCAGCTCTGCGATCCGCAGAAAGACCTCGGCGTCCGCCTTGTCCGGCACGTTGAGGGACTTCAGCCGGTCCGCCAGGGCGCTCATCTTCTGCTCGAGTTGAGCGCGGTCCTCGGCGGAAGGCACGTACGGCGGGGCGGGCTGCTGCTGGGCCAGGGCGGGCAGCGCAGCGAGGCAGAGCCCCGCAAGCGCAAGACGGGAACGAGACATCGAACTCTCCAGGCCGGAGCGGAGCGAAGCACCGGCGAACACCGTACATTGGGCGCGGGAGGCGAGCGACACCTCCTTGGCGTGTGGGCGGCGCAAGTTACCGCCTTTCTCTCCCAACACCCAATACCCGACACCCAACACCCAGCAGCACAAAAACACCGCCGCCCCTACCAACTGGTAGAGGCGGCGGTGTAATGCGCTCTTGCGGTCCGCCAGGGGGACCGGCGCCGGCCGAAGTGCTCTCTGGACTACTGCCCGAGGTTCTTCTC
>JAJFMS010000371.1 GCA_020696885.1 Armatimonadota bacterium
GTAGCTCATCCGAAGCCCGGGAAGGTTACCGCCTTCCCGCACAAAAACTGTATCCGAGCGTCGGGCCGACTTGCGGGCCCGATAAGCACCCCGGAGCCCCAACGATGAAACTGACGAAGCCGAAGACGTTGACCCTCACCCTGCTCGCTGCCCTGGCGCTGATCCCGCTCTGCAGCCGCGCGCAGCAGGAGACGCCGGGGTACGGGCCGCCGATCACGCTGGAACAGGCGAAGAAGATCGTAGCGGGCGCCGAAGCGGAGGCGCGCAAGAACCGCTGGAACGTGGTGATCACCGTGGTGGACGCCGGGGGCCACCTGGTGATGCTGCAGCGGCTGGATGACACGCAGATCGGCAGCCTGGAAGTCGCACGGCAGAAGGCGGTGTCCGCCGTCCTGTTCCGCCGCCCCACTAAAGCGTTCGCCGACCTCCTGGCCGGCGGCGGCGAGGGACTGCGGGTGCTCAAGGTAGATGGCGCCATGCCGATCGAAGGCGGACTTCCGCTGGTGAGCGGCGGCAAGATCATCGGCGGCGTCGGCGTCTCGGGCGTTACACCGCAGCAGGACGGACAGATCGCCAAAGCGGGTGCGGACGCGCTGAAGTAGCTAGCAAGCGAGGTTTGCTAGTGCCGCGGGCACGGGGCGATCGCGAAGTAGAGTTGGCTCCAGGCCGCTGTCGGGTAGGGGCCTCCGCCGTGGCCGCCGTGGTGGCCCGGCAAACGCCGACGGTGCGGGCGCGCGCACAGCCGTACCGCTTCCAACCGGTGGGTACTGCTTTGCCGACGCTGGGAGAAGCGCCTGGCGAGGGCAACCACGGCGACCACGGCGAGTGCCCCTACGCAGCACCGCGCGTTGGGTTTGCACGTTCCTTCCCACCCATCGCTACCGACCAGGACCGGGAGCGACCCACTGCCACGATAGCCGTCGCGGAGAAGAGAGTTACGCATTGCCGGACTCAGACAGAGCCAAACCTAGCTTCCGTCGGCTGCCTTTCCTAGCTTGAGCTATCCAGCGTAATCCAGGTCAACCGAAGATCGCTTCGACCGGCTTGCCGCCTTCGACAATCGGAGTCGGGCGGCCCTGCGCGTCGGGCAGAGCGATGTCGGCGGGGATGCCGAGGGCGTAGTAAAGGGTGGCGGCCAGGTCTTCCGGGGTGACCGGGTTCTCGGACGGGTACTCCGCGATGGCGTCGGAGCTGCCGTACGTGATGCCACCCTTGACGCCCCCGCCGGCGAGCAGCGCGGGGAAGAGCGTGCTCCAATGGTTGCGGCCCCACCGCGGGTTGCCCTTGGGCGTGCGCCCCATCTCGCCCAACGCGATCACCAGCGTCTCGTCCAGCAGGCCGCGCTCCTCCAGGTCCTGGATCAGCACCGCGGCGCCCTGGTCGAACGTGGGCATCAGGTGGTTCTTCACGTCGTCGCTGTGGACGTGGGAGTCCCAGCTATAACCGTCGCAGCAGTCGTAGTGGACCGTGACGAACCGCACGCCGGCTTCCACCAGCCGCCGCGCCATCAGGGTGGACTGCCCGAACAGGTGCTTGCCGTAACGCTCGCGGACCTTGGCGGGCTCCGCCTGGAGGTCCAGCGCCTTGTGCGTGCGCTCGGAAGCGACCAGCGCCAACGCGCGGCGGCGGAACCGGTCGTAGCTGTGCACGTCCGGGTCCACGTCCAGGTCGCGCCGGCCGGAGTCGAGCTGCTCCAGCAGGGTGCGGCGGCCGGAGAGCCGGTCCAGCCGCAGCTCCTTCGCCGGAGTCTGGCCGGCAATCTGGAAGGCGAGCTCGTCGTCCGTGCAGTCGCGCCAGTAGGGGTTGTCCTGGAGGTTCTTCTTCTCGATCCCGGTATTCATCGGGTTATAGGAACGGCCCAGCCACCCCGCGTACTCACCGGGGCGGATGTACTGCCCTTCCTGCTCCAGCGCGCCCAGGCGGTTCGGCAGCACCACGTAGTTCGGGAGATCCCGATCCAGCCCGCGAGGGGAGTGCTGCTCCACGTACTCCACCACGGAGCCGACGGACGGCCAGTCCTTCGGCGTGGTGTTGAACCCGCCGCCGATCGGCACGTGCCAGCGATGGCCGGTTTGCATGTAGTGCCCGCCGCCGCTGTGGTCGTTGAAGTCGTGGGTGAGAGTCCGGACTACGCAGCACCGGTCCGAGATGGAGGCGAGACGCGGCAGGCTCTCGGACATGATCAGGCCGGGCGTGCGGCACGCGATCGGCTTGAACGGCCCCCGGATGTCTGTGGGGGCGTCCGGCTTGAGATCGAACGTCTCGAGCTGGCTAGGACCGCCGTAGAGGAACAGGAAGATGACCGACTTCGCGCGGGCCAGCCGCCGCGGCGTCACCTCTTCGGCCGCCAGCACCTTCGGCAGCGACAGGCCGAGCAAGCCCGCGCCTCCCGCCTGGAGCATCCGGCGCCGGGTGACGCCGTTACAAACCGCCCCGCTTCGCCCATCGATCGAGAGCATCCGGCCGCCTCCGCTACACAGCGCCGGTCACCGAGGGGAGGACCGGCCGCACCTCGTTTGGACCCCGCAGCGCCGCAGGGGTTGCACCTTCCATTGGCCAGGAGCTATTCGAGCACAGGCCTCATTTCGGGCACTGTTCGGTGCTCGTCCCGCAATCGCCCCTGCCGGATGAGCTCGCGGGCTACGAACGGCGCGCGCCGCATCACCCGCTCCAGCGAGATTTCACCACCCAGATACTCATCTCCGTAAGCGGCGCGAGCCTCACAGCACTCACGCGTGTTCAACCCGAGACGGTTGATAGTCTCGTTTACACGCGTCTCAATCTCCGGCGGTAAGCGCTCGCGCGCGACCACACGATACTCCACCAACTCAAGCCCGAACCAGAAATCGTCGATCTCGAAAGGATCCAAGAGCGACGATACGTCACGCTTACGTGAGTTCATCAGCGAGCACGCGAGGCGGTAGTTCGACCATTCGTAGACCTGACTCCAGTTGGTCGACCTGGGGATCATGTGATCCACGGATCCGGCGCCGGTCACCGGCTCGATGTAAAGGCTGGCATACGCGCAGATTCGTCGATACGCCAGCAGCAGATCGTCCAGCGCTTCCCGCCAGAAGGGGGGAAAGTCATCCGGTCGCAGGTCTTCCCGTTGAGCGGCCTTCTTCTGTCGAGCGCGGCCGGGCCGCACAGGCGCGGGATCACCGACCAGCTCCGCAATCGCTGCGAGACCCGGCTGGCGCACTTTGGCGTCGAAGTCGAACGGCTCGGGAGCCGGTTCGACGCGGATCACGCCCTCACCCCCAGGTACGGCTCCGTGAAAGCACTCCACCGGACCCAGAACGGATCGATATCGGACAACACTGCGCGAAGTGCCGTGTCTGCCCTCTGAACCGTCTCCGTCGTGATAGGCGCCACTCGGGAGAGCAAGCGCCTGGCCTGCAACACCGCCTCCTCCGCTTCAAGCGAGCGCGCATCCGCAAAATCAAAGGCCTGGCTGGTAAGCCAGTTAGAGACATCTCCGCGGCGTACCCAGGGCCGCTTCTCAATTTGCACGTGGCTTGGTGTCCCGTTCGAGACGAGGTCCAGGTCAAACCACGCGTCCTGCGCCGGATCGAACCAGGGCTCCGCGGAAGCCATTACGATTGGCGAATGGGTAGCAGCGATCAGTTGCACCTGCACCTCGGAGGACAAGGCTTCCACTACCGTTAGTAGGGCTCGGAGGATGGTCCGCTGCCAGCGAGGGTGAAGATGTGCTTCCACCTCGTCGATGAGAAAGGTCAACCGCGTCACGGGTGCCTTTCCAACAATCCGGCAGGCCCAGACGTGCTCTTGCCAGACCCATACGAGCAAGTAGGCAAGCGCGATGATGCGCCGGCTTCCGGCGGATGCCTCCAAAACAGGCACATCCTGCCCGTAAAGGGTGGTCAACGTGGGGATGTCGCGGACATCGTTCAGGCTGATCCGGGTTAGCGGACCCGGTCGAAGCTGCTCGTGCGCGTCGGGGGAGAGCGCAGCCAGGACGTTCACGAGGCGCTCGAACGCCTCCCCGCGCTCCTTTTGCCAGCCCGCCCAATCGTCGATCAGGCCGTTGCAGAGCGGTCCTTCCTCACCAACCAACCCGTTCCATACCTCCGCAGAGGTAAAGACGTAAGCGGGAGGTCGGTCCTGCTCACTTCCTCGCAATCGCTTGGGGTAATTGCGCACCGGGTCCCAGATGGCAAAGCTACCATCTACCTGCGCGTAAACAACGAGAGTATCAACGAGAATCGGCGGAGTTGGCGTGTGCCAGGCTTGACGCAACCCGCTAAATGTAACGCTTTGCACATCTTCTTCCGACTGACCGAAAAGTCGAAAGCCGATGCTGGGTGCGCCAGTGCCCTTGGGTCTCGCCATCCTACCAATGGCAAGCTTGCGATTCACTTCCGCCGGCCACCAACTGCTAAGCACCCACCAGGCGATGTCCAAAAGAAAGCTCTTGCCGAGGCCGTTGTCGCCGGTGAGCAGGTTGAGGCGTGAGCCTAGCTCCAATTCCATCTCGCTCGCAGGACCTACGTTGCGTAGGCGGAGGGAGTTTAGCATCTCATCGTCTCCAGATACGTCCACGAGGGGCCGGCTTTGCGACGGTTCGGCAACTCGGTTGCCGTGGACACGGCGCCGGTCCTGTGTACCGGGGTGGCTGCACCAGGGTCAACTCTGGTCCGCTACCGCTTACCGAGCAGCGCCTCGATCTTCTTCGCGAGGGCAAAGTCCTTCTCGGTGAGGCCGCCGGCATCGTGCGTAGTGAGCGAGAACGTGACGCGCTTCCCGCTCATGGTCACGTCCGGAGGGTGATCCGCCGCCTCGGCCTCAAAGCCCACACGCGTAACCGCGGCGATGGCGTCCGGGTAGGTGGGGAGGTCGAACTTCTTACTGATGGCGTCGTTGGCCAGACACCAGCCGGACAGGGACTCCATCTCTTGCTGAATCTGGGCTTGGGAAAGTTTGGGCATTGCGGCATCCTCCGAG
>JAJFMS010000372.1 GCA_020696885.1 Armatimonadota bacterium
GTAGGGGTACCAGAAGGTCACCACCAACCGCGGCCTGGAGATCGTGCTGCGGGAGATGGAGAAGAACCCCCGCGTCCGCGACCCCGAGCTCTACTACTTCAGCGTGTTCGGCGAGCCGTCCACCCGCGGCACCTGGGGCTGGCGCTACGAAGGGCATCACTGCTCCCAGAACTGGACGGTGGTGAACGGCAAGACGATTGCCAGCACCCCGCAGTTTATGGGCACCAACCCGGGCGAAGTGCGCGTGGACGTGGCCGGCGCCCCGCCGAAGGGCACGCGCGTGCTGGGCAAGGAAGAAGACATGGGCCGCGCGCTGGTGAAGTCGCTCAGCGAAGACCAGCAGAAGGAAGCGATCATCGACGTCAAGGCGCCGAATGACATCCTCACGGCGGCCTCCCGCCAGGCCGCCATCCAGGAAGATAAGGGCATCCCCTACAGCAAGCTCAACAAAGAGCAGCAGGGGATGGTGATCTCTCTCATCCGTGAGTACGCGGACGCGCAGGTGAAGTCCCTCGCCGAGCAGCGGCTGGCGAAGATTCGCAAGGCCGGCCTGAACAACGTGAAGTTCGCCTGGATGGGCAGCACGGAGCGGAACCAGGGCCACTACTACCGGATCCAGGGCAGCACCTTCCTGATCGAGTACGACAACACCCAGAACGACGCCAACCACGTGCACGAGGTGTGGCGAGACTTCAAGGGTGACTGGGGCATGGACCT
The DNA here is from genome assembly GCA_020696885.1 of Armatimonadota bacterium. The sequence continues at coordinate 718 of JAJFMS010000372.1, forward strand.
CCTGGCGATGCACTACCAGGCGTCCCCGCACCGGGTGGCGCAGGCGAAGTAACTGCCGGAGCTACGATCTACAGCGGGGCGGACTAGCGGTCCGCCAGGGCAGTTCTGATCGGTTCCGAATGGGAGTGTGGGAGCATGGGGGAGCAGAGGCTCCTGATCTCCCACGCTCCCGTTCGACTTCGACTGATCGTTACTCGCCTGGCGCACCACTAGCGGCCGTCCCGCTCGTTTGTACCAGCACCATGGCAGCCTCCACCCCCACCCACGATACCGTGGTCGTCGGCATCGATATCGGCGGCACGTTCACGGACTTCGTGGTCGTGCGGGACGGGCGGCTGACCGTGTACAAGGAGCCGTCCACGCCCGCGGATCCGTCGCTGGCGTTCTTGCGGGGGCTGGAGGCGCTGCAGATCCCGTTTCCGGCGCGCCTGGTACACGGCTCCACCGTGGCCACGAACGCGGTGCTGGAGCGGCGCGGCGCCCGCGCGGCGCTGCTCGCCACGCAGGGGTTCCGGGACGTCCTCCAGATCGGCCGGCAGACCCGCCGGGAGCTTTACTCGCTAACACCGACCAAGCCGCTGCCGCTGATCCCGCGGGAGCTCAGCTTCGAGGTCCCGGAGCGCGTGGACAAAGAGGGCCGCGTTCTGGCGCCGCTGGACGAGAGCGCCCTCGACCGGGTGCTGGCGGAGATCGCAGCCTCGGGGGCGGAGGCGCTGGCCATCGTCTTCCTTTTCTCGTTCGTGAATCCCGACCACGAACGCCGGGCCGGGGAGCGCGCCCGTGCGCTGGGCCTTTCCGTAAGCCTGAGCAGCGAGATCCTGCCGGAGTACCGGGAGTACGAGCGCGCCAGCACCACGGCGGCCAACGCCTACGTGGCGCCGTTGATGGACCGGTACCTCGCGCGCCTGCAGCAGCGCCTGACGGAGCGGGCCGTCGCCCAGGGCGCGGCGAGCTTCGGGCGGCTGCAGGTGATGCAATCCAACGGCGGCGTGATCTCGGTGGACACGGCCCGCCGGGAAGCGGTCCGCACGGTGCTCTCCGGTCCCGCGGGGGGTGTGGTCGGCGCGTGGAAGGTGGCGGCGCTGGCCGGCTTCGAGCGGCTGATCACGTTCGACATGGGCGGCACGTCCACCGACGTCGCGCTGGTGGAGGGCGCCCCGGTCACGTCTTACGAGGGCTCCATCGCCGACCTTCCGATCCGGATCCCGATGCTGGACATCCACACCGTGGGCGCCGGCGGCGGCTCGATCGCTCGCCGGGAGCCGGGCGGCTCGCTGCGGGTGGGACCGGAGAGCGCCGGCTCGGACCCCGGTCCGGCCGCCTACGGCCGGGGAGACCGGCCGACGGTGACGGACGCCAACGTGCAGTCGGGGCGGTTCCACCTGCCTTCGTTCCTGGGCGGGCGGATGGCGCTGCATCCGGAGCGCTCGCAGGCGGTGCTCGAGTCGCTGGCCGAGGAACTGGGCCTCCCGCTGGAGCGGACCGCGGCGGGCGTGCTCCGGGTGGCCAACGTGCAGATGGCGCGGGCGCTGCGGCGGGTGTCCGTGGAGCGCGGTCACGATCCGCGCCGCTTCTGCCTGGTGGCGTTCGGCGGCGGCGGCCCGCTCCACGCCTGCGATCTGGCGGTAGAGACCGGGATCCCCACCGTCTTAATCCCGCGCTATCCCGGCGCGCTCTCCGCGCTGGGGATGCTGCTCACCGAGATCCGCAAGGAATACTCGCGGACGGTGATGCTCCCGGCGGCGGGCAGCCTGGCCGGGCTGGAGACGGTCTTCTCCGAGCTAGAGGCCCGGGCGCGCGAAGAGCTGACGCAGGAGGGCGTGCGGCCCGAGGAGATCTTGCTGGAGCGGACCGTGGACGCGCGCTACCAGGGCCAGAGCTACGAGCTCCCGATCTCGGCCGGCGACCTGGATCCCGCGAGCCTGGCTGCGGACTTCCACCGCGCGCACCGGGAGCGGTATGGTTACGCGAGCCCGGAGGCGGCCGTGGAGATCGTTACGGCCCGGCTGCGCGGGTTGGGCGCGGTGCCGCAGCCCACACTGCCCCACGCCCCGGCCGGAGACGCTCCGGCGCCGCAGCCGTTGGCCCACCAGCCGGTCTACCAGGACGAGGGCTGGGTGGAGACGCCGGTTTACCGCCGGGAGGCGCTGCTGCCCGGTCACCGGCTAACCGGCCCGGCGTTGATCGTGCAGGAAGATACCACGTCGTGGATTCCAGGTGGATGGGAAGTGTCCGTCGACGGATGGTACAATGTTATTGCCACGCTGGGGGTTGTCTCGCGTCATTAGCCCGGATCGTTCACCAGCGCCCGGAAGTGCCGCTCCCGGGCGGCCTTAAGTCACTCGGGTGCCGCAAGTTACTCGGGATAGGAAGTCAGGGTTTGATGCAGCACTCTTCGCCGGTACCGCAGGAACAGCCCACGGGGGACGCGCTCGAGGAGCACGTGCCCCCGGAGCCGCGGCAGCTCGTGCCCCCCATGACGCTCGCGCTGGCCGCCGCCCTGATAGTGATGGCGATCGTACAGTTCGCCGCCAGTGGGGCGCAGTGGCGGGGCGGGGATCTGGGCAGCCAGCCCGCGGACTGGGCCCTCGGCGCCAAGGTGCCGTCGCTTGTCCAGCATGGCGAGTACTGGCGCCTGGTGACCGCCAACTTCCTCCACGGCTCGTGGCTGCACCTGGTGTTGAACCTGGCCGGGCTGGCGGTGGTCGGCCGGATGATTGAGGTGTTCTACGGCCCGGCGCGCACCTTCGTGCTGTTCGTGCTCTCGGCCGCCGCGGGCGCCGCCTTCAGCTACCTGGTAGGCACCAGCATCAGCCTGGGCGCCTCCACCGGCATTATGGGCCTGATGGGCGCACTGGTCTGGCACAACTGGCGGTATCGCGGCTACTTGCCGGCCCGGGTCAACCACATCTACCCGATGCTCCTGGCGCTGGTGGCGTTTCAGTTCGCGATGGACACCGTGCAGAGCAGCGTAGACTCGTTCGGTCACGTGGGCGGCTTCATCGCCGGGGTCGCCGCCGCGATGCTGCTGGCGAGCCGCGTGGTGGGGACCGCGCAGGCGGAGAGCGACTGGCTCCCGCTGCCCACCGCCCTGGCCACCGCGGTGGGGTTACTGGTCTACGGCGGGGTCGGGTTGGCGCAGGCGATGCCGAGCCAGGTGGACATGCTGCAGGCCGGAAACGCCCGGAGCCCGGAGCAGGAAACGCTGCTGCTGCGCCGCGTGATCGATCGCCGCCCGTACTTCATTGAGGCCCGCCTCCAACTGGCGCTGCAGCTCCTCTCCCGCAGCCTGATCGACGATGCGCGGCGTGAGTACGTCTCCGCGGTCTCCGCGAGCCCCGCGCTGCAGGGAAGCGGCTACGGGACCTACGTACGTCTCCGCATCGTAGGCTCCTACCTTACGGCCGCGCAGGGACTCCAGAAGGGCGGCAACCCGCGGGCCGCGCTGGAGAGCTACCAGCGCGTGGTGGAGCTGGCGGACGAGCCCGCAATCACCTCGGCCGCCCGGAACAACTACGCCTGGCTGCTGGCGGACACCCTGAACGACGACCTGGAGCGAGCCGAGCAGTATGCGGTCCGCGCCACCCAGGACGATCCGAACAACCCGACCTACATGGACACCCTGGCCTGGGTGTACTACAAGCAGGGCCGGCTGCAGAAGGCTCTGAGCACGCAGCTCAGCACGATCCAGGAGGCCGAAGCCAGCCCGGAGAAGCTGCGGAGCCCCGGAGTGAAGACCAGTGAGGTGTTTGCGGAGCTGTACTACCACCTCGGAGCGATCTACGAGCGGCTGGAAAAGGGCGCCGCCGCCGAGAAATACTACAAAAAGGCGCTGGAGCGCCGCCCGACCTATCCGGAGGCCCTGGCGGGTCTGGAGCGCGTGTCCGGCCCCGACGGCCCGCGAGACCGCACCCCGCGGGATGCGGACGGCCCTTCCAATACCATGACCAAGGCGCCCGGACGGGCGAGGGAAATGGGGTGATGGGGTGATGGGGGAAATGGGGAAACGGGGAAATGGGGAAATGAGGAGAAGAGAAGCCGAGACCCGCTCCCCTCGTTTCCGCATTTTCCCCAATTCCCCGTTTCTGGGGTAGCAGGCAGCAACACTCCGGTTCTCCACTACTCCATCACTTCCGCCCTCGTTAGTGGCTTCGGCGTGGGTGCGCCCGCACAACCCGCAACGTTCCCACCGCCAGGGTGTCGAACGGCACGGGAGGCGATCCACC
>JAJFMS010000373.1 GCA_020696885.1 Armatimonadota bacterium
AACGCGGACGGGGTACGAACCCGACGCGAGGGATTGAAATCCCTCGCTGGGTTGGCCTGTGGCCAGCCGTCCTCTCGACAGGATACCCCTTCAACCCGGACGGGCCGGCGCAAGCGGTAATTTCTTCCAATATCCATAAACCGGCTGCAGCCCCGCAAGCGGGGCCCCACGGCTTCTGAACGCAAGCGCTATTCCGTACCTCCGATCCGGAGGAGCGTGCTCCCCCTGGTGCCGGCCTTCGGGTAGACCACCACGGCCTGTCTTCGGCTGCGCAGGATCATGGCTTTGCCCAAGCGCAGGGTGGCGGGAGCGGTGACCGTAAGCTCCCGGGAGTCGGCGTCGTGGTTCAGCGCGCTGCCTTCGATGCTCACGTCCGTGCCCGCCGAGATCTCTATCTCGATCGGCGCTTCGAGCTTCCCTGGCTTCTCCACCACCTGTCCGCGCGCCGAGATCCCGGCGGCGGCGATCACGGCGATTCCCATCGCGAGAGCCCATCGGTGCTTCATCGGAGTATCTCCTCTCCCGGCACGACTGCGGCCAGGTCCGGGGCTGGCTGTCCGTCCCGGCGCGCATGTCGCGCCACTGGTGCCAGGAATGCGGGGAATGGCGCGATGGTTGGTGAGCTGAGCGCGCCAGTTGCGGGAACCGTTCGGGCGGTTGGGCTCGCTGTGCATGCGGAGGTTGTGGGGTTGGCGTAAAGCCGTAGCGCCCCCGAGGGGTGGGTACGGCTCTGCTAGCGCTGGGAGGAAGTGCTGGCGAGGGCAACCACGGCGTGTGCCCCTACAAGGCAACGGCCTGTCCGGTTGCTATATGGGGCAAGGGCAGCACAGGGACGCGGAAAGCCGTAGGTTCCTCGAGGGGTGGGTACGGCTTTGCTGGCGCCGGGAGGAAATGCTGGCGAGGGCAACCACGGCGTCCACGGCGTGTGCCCCTACGAGGCAACGACCTGTTCGGTTGCTATGAGGAGCCAGGGCAGCACAGGGGCGCCGCATCGGCGCCGACAGATCCTGGTCGCACCCGGCGCCGTGCGGCCGGGATCCGCGCGGTTGCGATAATCTAAAGGGTCCGCCGCTCCGCTGCCGCTGCCGTCGCGCGAAGCCGCGGGAGCAGGGGAAGGGGCCACCGGTACCCAATGATCCCCTGGCACACAAGGCATTACCCACCCGTCCGGAACCCGGCCCTCGGCCGGAACACCCGGGGTGGCGGGGGAGGTTAGGAATTGGGGCAGTCTGAATCGTTCCCTTCGCTTACAGCGATCCCGGTCGGGCTTGGACCGGAGGGGCTCGCGCTCGACCCGGAAGGCCGGCGCGGCTACGTGGCGTGCGCGCGTAGTAACAGCGTCGTCGCCTTTGACCTTGATACCCATGAGATTATCGCCGAGGTGCCGGTCGGCTCGGAGCCGATCGGGCTGGTGTTCGACAAGCAGGCGGAGCGCCTCTTCACCACGGACGCCCGCGCCGACAAGAGCTCCGTGGTCGACACCCGCGAGCTGCGCACCATCAAGCAGATCCCGGTGGAGCATTACCCGGCCGGCGCCGGCGTCTACCCGGAGAAGCGGAAGGTCTACGTCGGGAACACCGCGGACAGCACCGTCAGCGTCATCGACATCGATGAGATGGAAGTGATCGCTACCGTGCCCGCCAAGCTCGCGGCAGGAAGCATCGGGGCGGACCCGATCCGGGACCGCGTTTACTGCGTGAACTTCGGCGATGCGTCGGTCACCGTGATCGACGGCACCACCAACAAGCCGATCGGGGAGATCGCGGTCGACTACGCCCCCTGCAAGATCGCCATCGACGCGCCGCGCGGCCTCGCCTACGTGGCGAACTCGCTGGTGAGCACGCTCTCCGTCATCGACCTGCAGAAGCAGAAGCAGGTGGGCACGATCCCGGTCGAGCGCGCGCCGGTAGGGGTGACCGTGGGCCGCAACGGGGACCGGATCTACGCGGGCAACCGCGGCGCCGGCACCGTGAGCATCATCGACTGGAAGAGCCGCAAGGAGTGGGCCCGGGTGCCCGTGGGCCACGCCCCCGGCGACCTGGCCGTGGACGATACCACCGGCACGATCTACGTCTCCGATGCGGGCACCAGCACCATCAGCGTCTTCCAGGACCGCCTGGGCGGCAAGCCGGACCGGCTGCCGAAGAACGAGAAGCACCCGCTGATCGGCCAGCCGCTGCCGGACTTCCGCCTGCCGGAGATGGTGGAAGGCAAGGAGCGCACCTCCGGCGAGTGGCGCGGCAAGACCTACATCCTGAACTTTTTCGCTAGCTGGTGAGGGCCATGTAACGCGGAGGCTCCGCTGTTAGAAAGAGTTCGAGAAGAGACGCGCAAGCGGAACGTGGACCTGGACATCGTGATGGTGAACGTGTGGGAACACGTCGACTCACGTAAAGAGGCCATCCACTTCTGCGGCATCCACAACATCAACGGCACCGTGCTCATCGATACCGGCAACGAGTACGTCAACCGGTTGGGGATCACCGGGGTGCCGTTCAACCTGGTCGTGGATAAGAAGGGGATCATCCGCGCTGCCGGGATGACCACGCCGGACGAGGTCAAGGCGACCTTGATGCGGCTGCTCATGCCCTTCGGCGGCGCGTAGTCGATCCACCGCCGCTACGGCGGGCTTCGTGACTGGTGCGAGGCCCGCCGTTTCTGCGTGCCGGAAGCGCCGGTTTCATAAATCTAAGTAATCCGCAGCCTAACGTTTCACGGGCCGCGGCGAATAGTGTGGAGAGAAGAATGTCGCAAATGCCATCCCGGGCCGCCCGGCTCAGAGCGGCCCTCGCCCAGCACGGCCCGCTCCTCGTGGCCGGGGCGCATCACCCGCTCAGCGCGCGGCTGGTGGAAGAAGCAGGCTTCGACGCCGTCTGGGCGAGCGGGTTCGAGATCTCGGCCTCGCAGCTCGTGCCGGACGCGAACATCCTCACGTTCTCCGAGAACCTGGAGATCGCGCGCGGCATCGCCCGGGCGGTGGAGATCCCGGTGATCGCGGACTGCGACAGCGGCTTCGGCAACGCGGTGAACGTGATCCGCACGGTCCGTGAGTATGAAGACGCGGGCATCGCCGCCATCTGCCTCGAAGACAACATCTTCCCGAAGCGGTGCAGCTTCTACTCCGGCTCCCGCCGGGAGCTGGTGAGCGCGGAAGAGCACGCCGGCAAGATCCGCGCCGCCAAGGACGCGCAGCGTGATCCGGAGACGTTCATCATCGCGCGCACCGAGGCGCTCATCGCCGGCTGGGGCCGCGAGGAAGCGCTGCGGCGCGGGCGGGCTTACGCCGACGCGGGCGCCGACGCCGTGCTGATCCACTCCAAGTCCAAGACGCTGGACGAGCTGGCGGAAGTCCAGAAGTTGTGGGACCGCGAGACGCCGCTGGTGATCGTGCCGACGATCTTCCCCACGGCCAGCGCGGACGACTGCTTCGAGGCCGGCTTCAAGATCGTGATCTTTGCCAACCACGGGCTGCGCTCGTCGATCAAGGCGATGCAGGAGACGCTGGCGGAGCTGCACCGGACCCGTCGCATCGCGGACATCAACTCTCGCCTGGTGCCGCTGGACGAGGTCTACCGACTGGTGGGCGTGGATGAGATGAACGCGCAGGAGAAGGCGTTCCTGCCGGCAGACGGCAGCAAGGTCACCGCCATCATCGTGGGCGCCGGCTTCGAGCCGGGGATGCTGCCGCTGATCCAGGACCGCCCCAAGGCGATGCTGGACATCAAGGGCAAGACGATCCTGGAGCGCCAACTGGAGACGCTGAACGCCTGCGGCATCAAGGACGTGGCCGTGGTGCGGGGCTACAAGAAGGAAGCGTTCACGCTCACCACCCCGCGCTACTACGACAACGACGAGTATGAGACCACCGGCGAGGTGGTCTCCCTGTTCGCGGCCGAGCCGGAGCTCCGCGGCCGGGTGGTGGTGCTCTATTCGGACGTGCTGTTCGACCAGGGGATCCTGGAGAAGCTGCTGAAGTCCGAAGGGGACGTCAACATCGTGGTGGACCGCGCCTGGTACGATCACCTGCAGGCCGGCCAGACTACGGACCGCCCTTACGAGGACCTGGTGGTCACCGAAGGCGCGCCGAACAGCGGCTACCGGTACTTCCCGGGCCAGTCCGAGAACCGCGTGCTGCGCATCGGCCACGACCTGGCGCGCGAGGAGTGCCACGGCGAGTTCATCGGCCTGATCATGCTCTCGCCCGAAGGTACTGAAGCGCTCCGCGCCATCTATCGCGACACGATGGCGGGCGATCCGGAGGCCCCGTTCCACGAGGCGCCGCGACTCCAGCAGGCCAAGCTGACGGACCTGATCCAGAAGCTCATCGAGAGCGGGCAGACGGTGCAGGCGGTCGACACCTACAAGGGTTGGACCGAGATCGATACGTTCGAAGATTACCAGCGCGCGTGGGCGAACCTGCGCTAGGGGTCTTGGGGAGTAGTGGAGTGATGGAGTATTGGAGTATTGGGGGATCGGATTACTCCATTACTCCTGCTGACTAACTAGGAGTCCTTGATGGCGGCGGTGACCGCATTTGAGACAGCGCCGGTGGAGCCGGCGGCGTTCGCGGACGCGATGAAGGCCGCGGGGTACGACTTCTTTACCGGAGTGCCGTGCTCCCTGGTGAGCGGCCTGATCGCGCACCTGGAGGCGGACGCGGACGCGCCGTACTACCCGGAAACCCGGGAGGACGCGGGCGTGGGCCTGGCCTGCGGCGCGATGATGGCGGGCAAGCGGCCGGTGGTGGTGATGCAGAACTCCGGGCTCGGCGTCTGCATCAACGCGCTCACCTCGATGACGCTGATGTACCGGACGCCCTGCCTGCTCCTCATCACGTGGCGCGGCTACGAGGGGAAGGATGCCCCGGAGCACATCATCATGGGTGACATCAGCCCCCGGCTGCTCGACACGATCGGCGTGCCGTTCCG
>JAJFMS010000374.1 GCA_020696885.1 Armatimonadota bacterium
CGGCCAGCGTTTCGCGGTCGTCCGGGTGGAGCTCCACGGCGTAGGCGACCTCACCGGGCTCCGGCTCCGGCGCCTCGATCACGCAGCCGTCCCAACCGGCGCCGGCGGCGAACTCGGACAACAGGTCCTGCAGCTCCCGCCAATCCAGCGGCTCTCCGGTGACCTCCGGCTCGGAGAGCAGGAGGGAGAGCTCACCGCGGAGCCAGCCCAGCTCGCGTGCGGGGAGCCGGGCGACCCACGGAAGCACCTCCGACCTCCCGCCTTCGTCTCGCACGAACGATTCCAGGTGCGAGACGAGGGCGGAGTCGGGGAGGGGCGCCGCGCCGGGGGACAGCTCGGGGCGCGGCGGGAGACTCATTTCGCGGCGGCCAGGGCCTTCTCGATCTCGGCCACCACGTCCGGACCGGAGGGGTTGGCCTGGGCCTTGAAGCGGCCGATCACTTCCCCGTTGCGGCCGATGAGGAACTTCGCGAAGTTCCACTCCACGTCCCCGCCGAACGTCGGGTTGGTGGTCTTGTCCGTGAGGTAGTGGTAGAACGGCGCCTGGCCCTCGCCCTTCACTACGATCTTGGAGAACATCGGGAAGCCGACGTTGTACTTCGCGGTGCAGAACTCCTTGATCTCGGCCTCGGAGCCGGGCTCCTGCTTGCCGAAGTCATTGGCCGGGAAGCCGAGGATGGTGAGGCCCTGCTTGCTGTACTTCTCATGCAGGCTCTGCAGCGCCGCGTACTGCGGGGTGTTGCCGCAGCGGGACGCCACGTTCACCACCAGCAGCACCTTGCCCTGGTACTTGCTGAGCGGCACGTCCTTGCCGTCGATGTCCTTCATCGTGAAGTTCAGCGCGGGCGCCACCTTCTTGTCGGCCGCCTGCAGGCCGCTGGTGGCAAGGGTTCCGGCCACGGCAACGGTGGCGAGGAGGGCGAGGGTGAGAGTGCGGATCATGGGTTTCTCTTTCGTCAATGGAAGGAGCTACTTCAGCAGCGGCTCCACCAGGGCTTGAAACTGCTCGAGCGTCTGGGGCTTCTGGATCGGGCCGGCCACGCGCTTGCCCTTCTTATCAAACACCAGCGTGGTGGGAAGGGTTCCATTCCAACGCTTGTCAAAAGCGTTGGCAAACTTGTCGATGCTGCCGGAGCCGCGCACGAAGATCGGGAACGGCACCTTGTGTTTCACGATGAAGCTGTTCACGGCAGGCTTCTCGTCCGGATCGTCGAAGGAAACGCCCAGCACCACCAAGCCCTTCGGCCCGAGCTGGTTCTGAAGCTTTACCAGGTCCGGGAACTCCGCCACGCAGGGCCCGCACCAGGTGGCCCAGTAGTTCACCAGCACCACCTTGCCCTTGCTCGCCTCGATCGCCTTCTTCACGCCGCCGCCGTCCACCACCTGCGCTTCGGCGGCGCCCTGACCGCGAGCGGGACCGCCCGGCAGGGTGAGCGTGAGCGCGGCGAGGGTCACCAGGGCCGCCCAGCCGGCTCGAGGAGGGAGAGACATCGCGAGCATGAAGTCCTCTTTGGTCAATAGACAAGTGCGATGGGAAGGGATGGGAGCGATCGAAAAGGGCCGAGGGTGCTCCAATAACCAGGAATGCCCCGCGGACTACGAATAGTCCGCGGGGCATTCAGTTCGGTCCGAGGGGTCGGACTTACTTGGTCAGGTCCTGGGCCGCCTTGGAGACGTTGCTCCAGGACTCCTTGGTCACGTTCGCGAAGTTCGCGCGCACAGCGCCCTTGTTCCACAGGAGCACGGTGTTGGTGGCTTCCGGGTTGATGTGGTAGGAGGCGATGTCGTCCGCCTTCGCGCCCTCGGGAAGGAAGGTCAGCGGGATGGTGATCTTCTTCTCGGCGGCGATCTTCTCGATCATCGGCTTCACTTCGGGCCCGCCCATGAAGACGACGAAGGTGCGGAGGCCGTTGTTCTCCTGAACGAGCTTCTGGATGCCGGCCGCCAGGGCGCCCGCTTCCGGAGCATCAGCCTTGATGAAGGCGGCCACTACCGGCGCGCCGCCGTACTGGCAGCGGTAGCAGAGCTGCTTGCCCTTGCTGGGGCCGGTGACGTCGACGACCTGGAAGGCGCCGACGGACTCGCCGGGCTTCAGCCCGGACTTTACATTGGCCGCAAAAGCGGTCACGGCCAGGGCGCTCACGGCGAGGAGGGAGAGCACGGTTCGCTTCATCATGGTTTGCACCTGTTCAACGAAAATCGGATGCGCGGCCCTGCGGGCATCAAGCTGCCCGATGGGTCGCATCGAAATGGGTCTAACCGTATCTTAATACGCCCCAGCCTGCAGGGTGTCACCGAAAATCGCCCGCGGGATCTGCGAGTATCCCGTCACGAAAGTACGGGCGAGGAATTACAGGTGCGGTACTATCCCATATAGTAAAGAGGTGTGGCCCGGATCGTGCCTGCCGGCGCCGCCGGGCCTCCATGATCTCGCTGCTTAAGCGTTTGCCAGTTCAAGATACAGAGGAACGATTGATGCGTCTCCTTTTCCCGCGGCCCTCCGGCCGCATGCTCCGCCTGGGACTGCCCGTGGTCCTGGCCGGACTGCTCTCCGTAGGCGGGGTCACCGCTCGTGCCGCGCAGCAATCCCCCGGGTCGGTCGCCACCTCGGTGACGGCCGGCGTCACGGAGACGGTGCTGCCCAACGGCTTGAAGATCCTGACCAAAGAGGTCCGGAACGCGCCGGTGGTGAGCTTCGCCGTGTGGTACCGGGTCGGCTCCCGCAACGAGCGGACCGGCATCACCGGCAGCTCCCACCTGCTGGAGCACATGCTCTTCAAAGGTACCAAGACTCGCCCCCCGGGCGAGATCTCCCGCGCCCTGTTCATCAACGGCGCCACCTTCAACGCCAGCACCTACTACGACTGGACCAACTACTACGAGACCCTGGCTTCGGACCGCCTCGAGATGGCGATGCAGATCGAAGCGGACCGGATGCAGCACAGCCTCGTCGACGCGAAACAGCTTGCGTCCGAGATGACCGTGGTCCGCAGCGAGCTGGAAGGCCGGGAGAACAGCCCGGGCACGCTGCTCTTCCAGGCGGTTTCCGCGGCCGCGTTCGAGGCGCACCCCTACCAGTGGCCGATCATCGGCTGGCGGTCGGACGTGGAGAACATGCCGCGGGACGCGATCTACAACTACTACAAGACCCACTACGGCCCGAACAACGCCACCGTGGTCATCGTGGGCGACTTCGCCACGGATCAGGCGCTGGCGATGGTGAAGAAGTACTTCGGCGGCGCCAAACGCATCCCCGAGCCGGTGAAGGTGTACACGGCCGAGCCGCCGCAGCGGGGCGAGCGCCGCGTTACGGTGCGCCGCTCCGGCTCGCTGCCGATGGTGCTCATCGGCTACAAGTCGCCGGCCGCGAGCAATCCGGACACCTACGCGCTGGACCTCCTCGCCAGCATCCTGAGCGACGGCCGCAGCAGCCGCCTCTACCAGAGCCTGGTGGAGAAGCAGATCGCCACTTCCGCGGACGCGGGCAACCCCAGCCTGAAGGATCCGTACCTGTTCACCTTCTCCGCCACCGCCCGTCCGGGTGTGGACGCGGACCGACTGGAGAAGGCGATCCTGGAGCAGGTGGAGCGCGTGAAGAGTGAGGCGGTCACGGCGGAAGAGCTGGCGCGAGCCAAGAGCCGCACCGCCGCGGACTTCATCTTCCAGAACGACAGCGTCACGGCCCAGGCCAACCAGCTCGGCTACTGGGACATGACGGTGGACTGGCGCTATGTCACCACCTACCTGGAGCGGATCAACGCGCTGAAGCCGGCGGACCTGCAGCGGGTGGCGCAGAAGTACTTCGTGCCGGACAGCCGCACCGTGGGCCAGTTTATCCCGACGGCCGGCGGCGCCGCTCCCGGCGGTCCCCCGCCCCGCGAGGCGTCCGCCCGCGTAGAGAAGGCGAAGCAGGGCTCCCGCCCGCTGCCGCTGCCGAAACCGGCGAAGACCAGCGGCTTCAAGCGGGACATCTCCCGGTTCACGCTCTCCAATGGCATGAAGGTGATCGTCAACGAGAACCACTCCAACCCCACCGTAGCGCTCCGGGGCAGCCTCCCTGCGGGCAGTATCCTGGAGCCGCGGGACAAGCCGGGCCTGGCGGGGATGACCGCGGCGATGCTCTCGCGCGGCACCAAAAAGCGCAGCGCGCTGGAGTTCGCGACGGCGCTGGAGAGCGTGGGCGCCAGCGTGGGCGCGAGCGCCGACGCGCTGGCCACCAGCATCACCGGCCGGGCGCAGAAGAAGGACCTCAACCTGCTGCTGGACCTCGCCGCGGAGATGCTGACGCAGCCCGCGTTCCCGGCGCCGGACCTGGAACGGCTGAAGGGCCAGGCCCTCGCCGGCCTGGAGCAGGCGAAAGACGACCCGGACAGCCTCGCCAGCCGCGCGTTCGAGCGGTCCATCTACCCGGAGGGCAACCCCCTTCGACCGGAGACGCTGGAAGAGGCGGAGCGCGCCGTGCAGGGGATCACCCGGGACGACGTGCAGCGCTTCTACCAGCAGCAGTACGGTCCGGACCGCATGATCCTGGTGATCGCGGGCGACGTGAACTCGGCCCAGGTCAAGGCCGCCCTCGAGGCGCGGCTCGGCACCTGGCCGAAGAACCCGAGCGCGAAGCCGATCCCCACGGTCACCGTGCCGCTCCAGCAGCAGGCGGTGCGCCAGGTGATCCCGGTCCCGGACAAGAGCGAGACCTCGATCATCTGGGGCCACGCGGGCGAGCTGAAGCGAAGCGATCCGGACTTCTACGCCACGCAGGTGCTGAACATGATCCTGGGCGGCGGCGGGGCGCTGAACAGCCGGCTCGGCAACACCATCCGGGACGAGCAGGGCCTCACCTACGGCGTCTTCAGCTTCTATGACGCCAGCCTTTACCCGGGGCCGTTCCAGGTGCAGTTGGGGACCAACCCCACCAACGCCGAGAAG
>JAJFMS010000375.1 GCA_020696885.1 Armatimonadota bacterium
CCTGCTGCGGCATGGTGCGGCGATGTACTTCCGCCGCCACGGGAACATGGAAGACCCGCGCGACCAGGCGCTGGCGGACGCCTGGGAAGAGCGGGAAGAACGCGAGGTGCAGGACTTCCTGCTGGCTTACCTGCTCCCCTCGCGGCTCGTGTACCTGGAGCGGCGGGACCACGAGCTGGCGGAGCTCTCCGGGTGCTCCGAGGAGTTGATCCAGCTCCGGCGCCAGCGGCTGGTGGCCGGCAAGGTGGTGGAGCTGCGGCAGCCGCCCCATTGGAGCGCGTACCCCCACTACTGGGTCACGCGGTGGCGCAGCCCGGTGCGGCCGGCGGTGCGGATCCGGGCGCGGAACGAGGCGGGTCCGCTGTTCGAGGTGCCCACCAGCGCGGAGGACCTGGACGACCTGCAGTGGCGGGTGAACGTGGAGCTGATCGCCTTTACCCGGGACGAGTTCCAGGCCAAGTACGCGCGCTACGAAGTGCCGCCCGAGGAGAACGGGATGATCCCGCTGGGGCAGATGGGCGCCTGGACCAGTCGCGTGGGGCGAAGGCGGGGGTTTTGATCCCCGCTGGTAGGAGAAGCGCAGTGGCAGCCTGTTGGCAGGTTCAAGAACTGGGGAGGAACCGGAAGAGGACCAGCGCCGGGTCGTCGTCCGCCCAGCCGTAGTCTCCGCGCTGCACGCGGTACTCCCCCGGCGGTAGGAGCACTTCGAGCGCGTCGTCTTTGCGGGGGGCGCCGCCGTGATCGCAGGCGTTGAGTAGCAGGTGCTCCGCTTCGGTGAAGGTCCAGACCAGCTCGTCGCTCCACTCCACCTGGGCGAGGCGGGAGAGGTCCGGCAGGCAGCCGCCGTTTCGAACACCAGGCCGTGGCCCGGACCTACCGGCAGCGCCTGTACGGCGGGCCGGCCGCCCAGGGAACAGGCGCGGTCGTAGTCCGTCCTGGGGTTGACGAAGTCGAAGTCGCAGGGGATGTAGTAGCCGCCTTCGGGTAGCTCCAGGTCCGCGGCTCGCCCGCTTCCGGCGACCGGAAGGTAGAAGCCGTGCCAGTACGGCAGGAGGTCTACCGGCAGCAGGATCGGGGCGGCCCCGGAGTAGTCGACGAACCTCGGCTCGGCCACGCTGCTATTCCTCCGCTATGACATTGAGCGCTACGCCTTCCGCGGGCTGCGGGCGGGCCGATTCTGATCGCCGTGGGGCAGGCATCGTGCTCACTCACTGCTACTGTAAGAGCGTTGCACCCTCCAGTTTCCTGCTCCTTCATCGTTAGTCCACCGGGGGCAGGCGCAGTGCCGGGGCAGGCGCAGTGCCGGCGTAGGCCGAAGTGGTTCGCGAGGTGTTTTTCGAGACAGCGGAGTCAGCCCGTGCCGGTAATCATCGAAGGCGTGGATGAAGGAGCTCCCAGCCGGCCGCGCCGCCGCGGGGGGAAGGGGTTCTGGCTGCTCTTGCTGCTACCGGCGCTAGCGGTGGGGGTGGTGATCGCGTCGTTCTTGCGGCCGATCGAGGTGCAGATGGGGCCCTACATGGCGGTGGTGATGGGGCAAATCGGGGCAGGGAATGACTGGGGAATAGAACGAGGCATCATGGACGAAACTTCCGAGGGTGGAGATGCCCCTTACGTGGTGACCGGGCGGGGCGCCTACTTCGCGGTGCTGTCGCCGGCGGGAGGGGTGGGCTTCGCCTGGTTCCGAGGCCACCGGGCACGCTGAGTTAGCTGCGAGGGCGCTGCGGCGCACGCTGGAGAGGAACGAAGTGATGCTGCACCGGCTGCTGCGGGTGGCGATGGTTTCGTTGGTGCTGGTGCTCGGGTTGTTGGGTGCGGGGCCGGGAAGCGCGAAGACCGGTCGGGGCGCCGCGGTGGCACGAACCTCGGCAGGGGAGCGTTCGTGCCGGGCGGCGGTCCAGGCGTTCTACGATCGATACGCGCGGCTGGTGCAGCAGGACCGGCCGACCCTCGCGCCGTGGGATCGCGCCGTCAAGGCTCGTCCGGCCTCGTTCGACCGGGAGCTGCGCCGGTGGCTGGCGGTGGACGCGGCGGCGCGGGCTCGGCGGCACGACGAGATCGTCGGGCTGGACTTCGATCCGTTTCTGAACTCCCAGGACCCGGCTCGCGTCTACCGGGTGCAGCGGATCGTCCGGGGGAAGGCGGGCTACCGGGCCTACGTCCACGCGGTCTACGCGGGGAAGGTGAGCCGGGCGCCCAGCGTGATGCCGGAGCTGGTGCAGCGGCGGGGACGCTGGACCTTCGTGAACTTCCACTACCTGCTNNNNACCTGCTGGACGAGCACCTCACGGAGACGGCGGACCTGCTCTCGTTTCTCAAAGGGCGCGACCGGGAGCGCCGTGAGGAGGAGCGGAAGACACCTCGCAGGGCGAGCCCGGCACCACGGTGAATGATTGGTTGGACCTCGTTTGAATGCCGCCTCACCGGGGAGAGCGGCCCCGGAGGCTTCGACCGTCAGATGCCGATCCGCAGCAGGGATATCGACCCCACCCTCGCCCTCGCGCTGAAGGAGCGGGTGAGGCAACTGATCTCCACCCAGGCTATCACCGAGCCGGGAGCAGCCCGTCTGCGCACCGCGGGGATGAGCCGGTGGCGGGAGACGCTGCGCCGGAATGCCTACCACTTCTGGGCCGCGGCCGCCTGCTTCGGCGGCGGGATCGCCGCCGTCCCCCTGCTGGCGGACAACGGCCCGGGGCTCACGGTCACCGCACTTCTGGGGATGCAGGCGCTGGCCGTAGGGTTTGTCGTTCGCGGCTTTGGCAAGGCGAACCAGCATCTGACGGAGTTCGTGAACCCGGAGGTGCTGCGGAACGCCGGGGAGTTGTTGGCACTGGGTCCGGCGGAACGGCTGTACTGCGAGGGGCTGGCGGCGCTGATCGATGCCGAGCAGACACTTCCGGAAGCCTCGCAGGGCGAGATCCTGGCCCAGCTCAACGACCTGCTCTCCAGCTTCCGCAAGCTGGACGGGCCGGTGCGACTGTCCCTCGCTACCCGCGGAAACCAGCCGATCGAGGGGTTGGAGCAGGAGCTCTCCGAGCTGGTCCGGCGCCGGGAAGCGACCTCGGACCCCATGGCGCGGGCGACCATGGATCAGAGCATTGCGCTCTGTTCGCAGCGGCTGGCAGATGCCGCCGCGCTGGCTCCGGCCCGAGAGCAGGCGGAGGCGCAGCGGGAGCTGATCCTGCAGGCGCTCGCCTCCGTGCACGCCAGCCTCTCGCGAATGGCAACGGCAGGCTCGGTGACCGTGCACGCGGACGTGGCGGACCTGCAGCGTACCGTCACCCGGGTAAACGACCAGACGCGAGCAGTGGAAGACGCGGTCAACGAGGTGATTACGCTTCGTGGCTGACGCCTAACGAGGCTGCGCCATAGACCGACGAGGTGTGCACCTCAACTCCTCGACGGCTACTGTGGCGGGGGTCGCCCCCGGCCCTTGGCGGTAGCACCCACCCTCCCGCGAGGTGGGCCTGCGCTTCGCCCTTTCACGTCCCGGCAAAAGACGCCGGGACTAACGGGCGGCTTGGCGTGGAGACTTGCGGAGCCGGTACCCGCGACCGCCAGCACGGTGAAGTTCTGGCCAGCGGGTCACGGGTGGGTGCTACCGCCTGCAAGCCGCCACCCAGTGGGTGCCCGGCCGACTCGGGGGCTTCACAACGGGCGCCGCCCCGGCGCCGGGGGTCGCCTTCTTTCCGGAATCGAAACTAGACTCCATCGCGATTGCTTTTCTGACTCAACCTGTTTAG
This sequence comes from Armatimonadota bacterium, assembly GCA_020696885.1. The sequence continues at coordinate 3,741 of JAJFMS010000375.1, forward strand.
CGTTCTGTCTCCGTAGCTTCGACCAGGCGGCGGTAGGTCTCGTCTTTCAGCTTCCAGCGCACCGCTCGGGGGCCGCGGGGGCTGGGGGTGCCGGCAGGCAGCGCGTGGGCCACGCCCATCATGGCGCCTGCGTCGAAGCCGCCCTGGTTGATGAGCGTGACCAGGCTGTAGGCCCCGGGACCCTGGCCGGTATGGCAGCTCACACACTGGGCGCCCACGGTGTCCAGGCGGCCGCGGCGGCCCCAGTCCGGCGCCTGCGCACCTTCGAAAACGAGCCGGTACTGCGGGAGGTCGTTCGGCTCTCGCTCCAGGCCGCCGTCTTTCAGGCCGTCGAAGAGGAGCCGGCGGCGCAGCACGTACTCGTAAACGTTCATCCCCTTGCCGGAGTGGGTTGCGGTGTCCGCCGTGCCTTCGGCGTTGCGGAAGGTCCGCACCCGTACGGACTGTACCAGCCGCGTGGGCACCGGCTGGAGGTCCGGGTCGAGCGCGATCAGGAACTGGACCAACGCCACTTCCGTGCCGGCGGAGATCTGGCGCAGGTCCGGCTTCAGGCGCAGGAAGCCGTTCTGGGCGCCGAACTTCCAGTCGAGCCCCTCCCGCTCCACGTAATCCAGGTACTCCTTGAGCGGCGCCCGCCCGCCGGGGAACCGGTAGAAGGGGCGGAAGTAGGAGCGGCCGCGGAAGTGCCGGGTGTGGAGGGTGATGAAGCGGCCCTCGATGTCTTCGTGGAGGTTCGGCTGGAAGAAGTCCATCTCCGCCCAGGCCGCGGAGTCGGTGAATAGGGTAGGCGGTAGGTAGGCGCGCTGCGGGTCCCATTCGTGGGCCGGGGCAAACGCGCCGCTCTTCACCGCCAGGGCGTAGTTGTCCGGCAGCTCTTCCAGCGTTTTCCGCGGCAGGGCGAGCGCCCGCACTGCCCGGGCCAGCAGGGCGGCTACGCGGGCTCGGCGCTGACGCTCCTCCTTCGTGCCGAGCCACACGATGTTCTGGCCCACCAGGTGGTCGTGCGCCGCCCAGAGATCGCTCTGGAGCTCTACCCGGCGCAGCGGGTCGGTGATCAGCCGCTCGCCGTGCCGGCTGGTGAACTCCTCCAGGAGGCGCGTGAGCCGCTCCGTGACGCCCGGCTCCGTCCAGTAGCCGGTCTTGCCCCAGCCCAGGAACTCCAGCACGTCGCCGCCCTCCAGTCGCTTGACGTTCGGGCCACCCGGGCGAGAGGGCAGTTCGCTGGGCCGCGTGTAGAGCGCCGCGAACAGGCGGTTCCACAAGTGCTTTGGATCGGGATGGTAGAGCGGCAGCGGCTCCGGGGTGCGCAGTGAGCCGCGCAGGTCCCCCTCCGCGTGGTACCAGGCCGCCGGCTCCGAGGCGACGCGGGAGACGCACACCACTCCGATCACGATGGTTAGCGCGAGACCCGAGAGCAGGCGGAGATGGATCGGCAGGGTGATCATGGGAGGGCTCCTCTCCGGCGATTTGCTCACGGTGTTCGGCGGGCTACGTCCTGTCGTCTGCCCGGCTTACCTACTGGCGGACAGGCTGTTTCCGGCCAATCGAAACTCGTGTTAATTTTTGTGACCCGTCTAGCTAATTCATCCCGCAGGTGGATTGCTCCCCGGGCGTAGGGAGTCTTTGACAGGCACCGCCTGCCTCATTGCTCCACCGGATGGTGTAACCGCCGGTTTCCTATCTACTCGTTCAGGTGATCTCCATGCTCTCTCATCCCGGCAGATGGCACGCCACCGTGCTACTGCTCTTGCTCGGGGCGCTCGGACTGCTGACGGTGAGCAGTCCTTCGACGGCCGCCGCGCTTCGCTCCGCCCGGGAGTCGAAGTCTCATCCCACCGAAGTCAGCGCGCGGAACACGGTGTACCTCGCCAACGGGACCGGTGACGGCACCGCCAGCGTCTACGTGGACCCGTTCGGCCAGTTCTCCACGCTCTACTACAACCCGGTAGGGCCGACCGGCTCCGCGGACACTACCTACTACTCGTCCGTCTGGTTCAGCGGCGCCGGGCGTGCCGGGGTCGGTAACCAGGGGCGGTGGCTGAGCTCATCGTACATTCCCAAGGTCACGTTTACGGTGCAGGAGCCGTCCCGCGCCGTGAGCCAGTGGACCTCGGACAACCTCAGCTTTCAGCTCGAGCAGGAGCTCCAGCCCACCAATGGCCGGGGCAGCACCCTGCGCCAGGTTTACCGGATCACCAACCCCGGCACTGTCGGGACCAACTTCGACCTGATCCGGCATGTGGACGGGGACCTCTCCTTCGACGGGAGCATCCGTGACCTCGCGGGCGTGTCGCAGAGCCGCCAGCTCCTCTACGAGTTCGACAGCGGCGACAACCCGAGCGCGTTGACCACGTTCGTGGGCATCGATCTCAACCGCAGCGCGAACCTCGGCTTCCAGATCGCGCCGTACTCCTACACCGGGACGATCAGCCAGCTAGGCCGCGGCGCGCTCAAGAACCAGGTAGCGGGCGACCTGGATGCGGACGGCGTCACCGACTCTCCCTACGACGTGACGATGTCCCTGGGGCAGACCTTTACGGTCCCGCCCGGGGTGACGATCTCGTTCGTGACCAACACGGTTCTGGGCGAGGGAACGGCCGGACTGGTGCCGGAGGCGTTTCGGGTAATCCCGCGCTCCGGCGGCGTGGGTGGGACGGTGAGCGCCACCATCTCCGGCGCGAGCTTCGTGCCGGGCGCGGCGACGGTGCGACTGAAGGGGGAAGGACAGTCCCCCATCACCGGCACTGAAACCCGCGTGCTCTCCGCCAATACGCTGCGGACCACGTTCGATCTCACCGGCGCCGCCGTAGGGCCACGGGACGTGGAAGTGGTCTTCTCGGATGGGAACGTGCTCACGCTGAGCCAGGCGTTCACCGTGGAGCCGCACGCCCGGCCGGAGCTCTGGGTGGACGTCACCGGCCGGGGGGCCATCCGCGTGGGCCGCGAGCAGACGTTTACCGTGCTGTACGGCAACCGGGGGAATGCGGACGCAATGGCGGTGCCGCTCTGGCTGACCGGCATCCCGGAAGGGAGCACTTATCGGCTGGACTCCGAGCTGCGGCACCCGCCGCAGCGGGCTGGAGCGCCCACGGTGAACTGGGATCAGTTCCCGATCGGGGTGCTGGAGGGCAACTCGGTGAGCGTGCCCCTACTGCTGGGTTTCGTGCCGGCCGGGGAGACGGGGAGTCTCCGAATTACCATCACCCTGCCGGCCGCGCAGACGTTTCGCCTGGGTGCCCGGATCTCCCAGCCATTCATAGATGCCGCGACGGCGCCGGCGTTGATGCGAGCGCTGCGCACCAAGCAGTCCCCGGCTGCCCGGCGGCAGGCACTCCAGGCGCTAGCCGTGCAGGCGGCCGCTACCAGCAGCGCATCCGGCTGCGGGCTGGCCATCGTCAACGAACTACTTAATCTGGCGGGGATCTTCCCCGGCTTCTCCTGCGCTAAC
>JAJFMS010000376.1 GCA_020696885.1 Armatimonadota bacterium
CTACGTGAGTGTGGCGAGCCTGGTCCCCTGCCTGGGGCTGGTGGCGGGTCCGGCGGCCATCGTGTTCGGGATGAAGGGCCTCCGCGCCCGCCGTGAGAATCCGAACCTGCCGGGTCAGGCGCATGCCGTCACGGCACTGATCCTGGGCGGGCTGACGACGCTCGCCAACTGGGGCCTGGTGCTGCTGGCCATCGTCAGCACGCTGACCCGTCCGTGAGTGCCACCTCGCCCACTGCCGGCCGATAAAGTAGCCACGCTCATGCCGGACCGTCGGAGGCACCGGGGCGCACATCCGGAAGACCAGCACCTCTTCGCTCCGGGCCAGGTGGCGGTGCTGCAGACCGCCGTGGCGGAGCTCTCCTGGCTCTATACTCGCGGCTACCCTTCGGCCGCCGCCCTCAAGCTGGTGGGAGACCGACACCGGCTGGTGGAGCGCCAGCGGATCGCCGTCGCCCGCGCGGCCTGCGGCGACGCGTCGCGGGACGGCCGGAGATTTCGCCGCGTTCCGGCCGCAGACCTCCGTGGGGCGGACCTCGCGATCGACGGCTTCAACCTCATCATTACTATCGAAGCGGCGCTCTCCGGCGGCGTGCTGCTCCGCTGCCGGGACGGCACCCTGCGCGACCTGGCGAGCATCCACGGCTCTTATCGAACGGTCGAGGAGACGGACGTCGCTATCCAGCAGATCGGCGCGACGCTGCAGGCGCTGGCGCCGGCCAGCGTGCTCTGGCTGCTGGACAGCCCCGTCTCCAACAGCGGGCGCCTGGCAGCGCGCCTGCGGGAAGCGGCCGCAGAGGCAGGGTGGCCCTGGAGTGTGGAAACCGTCTTCGACCCGGACCGCGATCTGATCCGCTCGCAAGCGGTGGTGGTCTCCTCGGACTCCAGCGTGCTGGACGGCGCCGCCCGTTGGACGGACCTCGCCTCCCAGGTGGTGGCCGAGTCGGTGCCCGACGCGTGGATCGTGGAGATGGGCGCAGCGGAGCTGCAACCGGGGGTGATGGAGTAATGGAGTAGTGGAGTGATGGGATCGGTGCGGTCGTATGGCCGCCGTCCTGCCAAATTCTACGTTCCGATGTAGCGCGCGTAGAGGCTGCGGGCGAGCGGCTCGTCGGTGGTGCCCTGGATGATGGCGCGGCCGTCACCGAACACGGTGAGGAGGTGGTCGCCCACCTGCGCTTTGAGCAGGAACGGGTTGACGGAGACCTCCCCGAGCGGGCGCAGGCGCGCCGCGAGCTGCGGGAGGTCGAGCTTCGTGGGGCGAGAGAGGTTGATCTGGACCGCGTTCCGGCCGCAGAGCGACGTGGCGTAGGTGCCCGAGGCGGGCTCCAGGAACGGGAACTCTCGCCGCACGCAGCAGGGGCAGTCGTCCTTGCGTGGGATGCGGAACCGGTGCCAGGTGAGCTCCCAGACGTCTACGTGCAGCAGCTCCGACAAGACCGCCTCGTGCGCGCCGCAGAGCCACTTCAGCCCCTCGGTGGCGGCGTAGGAGGCGATGACGCTGACGGCCGGTCCCAGCACGCCGGCCGTATCGCAGGTGTCGGAGGCGCCGGCGGGCGGCGGGTCCGGAAAGGCGCAGCGGAGGCAGGGCGTCTCCCCGGGGCGCACCAGCAGCAGCATGCCGTAGGTGGAGACGGCGCCGGTGTAGACCCACGGCTTACCCAGCTTGACGCAGGCATCGTTGACGATGTAGCGGGCCTCGAAGTTATCCGTGCCGTCCATCACCAGGTCGCAGTCGCCGATCAGCTCTTCCACGTTGCCGGCGTTCAGGTCCGCGACCACGCCCTCGATCCGGATGTCGCCGTTCACCGCTCGCAGGCGGCGCTCGGCGGCGACGGCCTTAGGGACGGCGTCCCGGGCGTCCGCTTCGTCGAAGAGGAGTTGGCGCTGGAGGTTGTTCCACTCCACCCAATCGCGATCCACGATCCGGAGGTAACCCACTCCCGCGCGGGCCAGGTGGTTGGCGATGACGGGGCCGGTGGCCCCGCACCCGATGATGGCCACCCGGCAGGCGAGGAGCCGCTGCTGGCCCTCGGCGCCGATTACCGGCAGGATGGTCTGGCGGGCGTATCGCTGGAGATCGGGCATGGGCTGGGAAGCTCAATACGTGTTGCGTAATGCGTGATCTATGGCGCGTTGGACGATCCGCCGGGCGCTCTCGGGGCAGGCGAAGACCGGCCGCTTTCCGCTTCCGGGCCGCCGGTGAAGATGACGTAGAGCAGCGGGATGGCAATGCCCAGGGTTACGAAGACGGCACCCCTACCGCGGATGCCGTTCTTGCCGGGCAGCATGAAGATACCGGAGATGGCCAGGAGCAGCAAGCCGGCGGCGTAGAGGTCCGCGAAGAGGGTCCAGGCCTTCTTGCCCCGGTTGAGGTGCAGCCAGTTCGCCACGCGCACGAAGAAGCGCGGCTTGCGACCCTCCTCCACGATCCGGCCGGTCTCCGGGTTCGCGTTGATCCGGCGCTCCCCCACCACGATCTCGAGCTGATCCGGCGCCCACCGGTGTACCTGCGTCGGGGTGGAGCGCACTCCCAGGCGGTCCAGCACGGTCCGCACCGCCGTGTCCGTATCGCCGGGCAGCGGCTTCCCCACCTCGTGTACGCCGCGGAAGTTCTGGAAGTTCGGGTCCCAGTCGGCGAGGTGGTTCACGGCGATGCCGGAGATGGCGTAGACCAGCGTGAGCCCCACGGCCAGATAACCGGCGTCACGGTGCAGGGAGCGCACCAGCGGTCGCCAGGCCAGGCGGCGCTCGCGGGGCTTCGGTTCCTCAGGCATACCGCTCTTCCAGCCACGGGTCGGCGTGGTTGTTGTAGCCGCGCACTTCCCAATAGCCGGGCTCGTCCTGGGTTACGAACCGGATGCCGGTGAGCCACTTGGCGCTCTTCCAGAAATAGAGGTCCGGCACCAGGGCGCGAACCGGTGCGCCGTGCGGTTGCCCCAGGGGGTCCCCCTCGTGGCGGTAGGCAACCAGCACCTGCGGCGTCAGCGCTTCCTTGATCGGCACGTTGGCGGTATAGCCGTGCGCGGCCTCGAAGATGACGTGGCGCGCCGTGCCCTTCACGCCGGCCCGGTCCGCCAGCTCGTCTAGGCGGACACCGGTCCACGCCGTCTTCACCAGCGACCAGCCGGTGACGCAGTGTACGTCGCACTCCTGCTCCGTGCGCGGGAGGGCCAGCAGCTCCGCGTAATCCAGGTCCAGCGGCTTCTTCACCTCGCCGTGCACCCGCAGGCGGAAGGCGCCCGGGCTCGGGTCGCCCTCGCGGCCGCCCATCTCCCGCAGCCGCGAAAGGAGCCGCTGTCCCGGGGGCACCCGCGGGCGACCGTCCGCGCGCGGCTCCGCACGAAGCATCGCCTCTTCGTCAGCCGAGGGCCGGGGGTCCGGCTCCTCCATTTGAAAGACGGTAGAAGGCGCTTTCGGCGCCGCGGAGCCGCAGCCGTAGAGCACCGAGCCGAGCCACACGATGGCGGTGCCCGCGCCTGCCTGCTGCACGAACCCGCGCCGGTCCAGGAGCCGGCGTACGGCGGGCGTCAGCCGCTTCGGATCTTGCTGGCTCATGGTGTTGGCTGGTCCTTTCCACGGGAGAGCAGCGGCGCCGGAAAGCCGCTCTGGTTCACGCCGGGCAAAGTGGCGCGTGCTAAAGTAGAAGTACCTCCCGGCAGCCATCGGGCCGGGGCACAACGATCCGCTGAATCGATTATCTCATGCCAGCGCCTTCTCGCGTACTTTCTACCACCAGTCAGCACTTCATCATCGGCACGGCCGGCCATGTCGACCACGGCAAGACGGCGCTGATCCGGGCCCTCACCGGCGCGGAGACGGACCGGCTGGTCGAGGAGCAGGAGCGCGGGATGTCGATCGACCTCGGCTTTGCGGACTTCGCGCTGCCGAGCGGGCGGCACGCCGGGGTGATCGACGTTCCAGGTCACGAGCGGGTCCTCAAGAACATGCGGGCCGGCGCCGGCGGGATCGACCTGGTGCTGCTGGTCATCGCCGCGGACGAAGGCGTGATGCCCCAGACCCGCGAGCACCTGGACATCCTGAACATCCTGCAGACGCGGCGGGGAATAGTCGCCATCACGAAGGCCGATCTGGTGGACGAAGAGTGGCTGGAGCTGGTACAGGACGAGATCCGCGGGGTGCTGAAGGGCACATTCCTCGCCCACGCGCCGATGGTGCCGGTCTCCTCGATCACCGGCGCCGGCATCGATGAGCTGCGGAACCTGCTGGACCGGATGGCGGAGGAGGTGCCCACACGCACCATTGTCGGTCCGTGGCGGCTACCGATCGATCGTGTATTTACTATCCGCGGATTCGGCACCGTAGTCACCGGCACGCTGATCGCCGGGGTGGCGCGGGTGGGCGATCGCGTACAGGTACTGCCGCGGGGTCTGGAGACGCGGGTGCGGAGTATCCAGGTGCACGGTGCCTCCTGCGACTTCGCGGAGGCCGGCACGCGCGTGGCCTTGAATCTCGCCGGGCTCGAAGTAGAGGACGTGGAGCGCGGGGACGTGGCGGCGCCGCTGAACACGCAGCGGGCCACCCAGGCCCTGGACGCTCGCCTGGACGTGCTGAAGAGCTGTCCGCGGGAGTTGAAGAACCGCACCCGCGTGCGGGTGTACCTTGGCACCGCGGAGGTGCTCGCCCGGCTGAACATCCTGGATTCCGAGACGCTGGAGCCGGGCGGCAGCGGGCTGGTGCAGCTCCGGCTGGAGACCCCCACCATCGCGGCGAAGGGGGACCGGTACGTCCTGCGGTTCTACTCGCCGATGGAGACGATCGGCGGCGGCTCGATCGTGGATCCCTTCCCCATCCGGCACAAGCGGTTCGATGCCGCAGTGCTGGCCAACCTGGCGGTCAAAGAGCGCGGCACCCCGGACGAGCTGGTGGCCGAGGCCGTGCAGCGGAGCGGTCTCACCCCGGCCTCGTGGAGCGCGGCGAGCTGGTGCGGCTGGACGGAGAGACCGTGGTCCACCTGCACCGGCTGGAAGCGGCAGAGCACCTGGTGACCGGTACGCTCTCCGCCTACCATCAGGCGCAGCCGATGCGCACCGGGATGAGCCGGGAAGAGCTGCGGAGCCGGCTCTCCCGCCAGATGGACGCCAAGGGGTTCTCGCTGATCCTGGGCCGGCTGGATGCCCGCAGGGCGATCGTTACGGAAGGTGGCCGGGTCCGGCTTGGGGCGCATACTCCCCAGTTCACCGCCGAGCAGCAGCGCGCGGTCGAGAGCCTGGAGGGCGGCCTGCTGAAGGACCCGTTCAACTCCCCCTCCTTCGAGGAGATCCGCAGCTCTGCGGGGTTACCGGCAAAGGCTGCGCAGGAAGTGTGGGAGGCGCTGATCGACAACGGCCAGGTGGTGCGGATCGCCTCGGACGTGTTCCTGCACCGGCAGGCCGTGGACATGGCGATCGAGCGGGTGCGGGCCTACCTGGCGGAGAACCAGCAGATGACCGCGGCGCAGTTCCGGGACATGGTGGGCACCACGCGCAAGTATGCGGTCCCGATGATGGAGTACCTGGACGCCATCCGCGTGACGCGCCGCATCGGCGACGGGCGGGAGCTGTTCTAACGGTTTCGTGGCGGTCGTGACGCCGCACAGAGTTTTTGACAGGATTACAGGATTTAACAGGATGGATTGGGTGGGGCTGGGAGGCCAAGGTGCCATTTCCGGGCGGAACGTAGGCCATCTGATCCCGAACACCGCACCTGTCAGCCCGAGGAGTCCCGCGATCCAGCGGGCCGGTACTCCATCACCGTCCGGGAAGGTGCTCCCGTTCCTGTAGCCGGCGGTCGCCAGACCGCCGGTGTTCTCGATGTTCGCGAACCCTCCCGCACAGCCGCAACCGCCCCAGTCACCGGGGTGGCACAAACCGTAGCGGCAGCATCTTCCGGGAAGCTTCACGATACCGGTGGACACAGCGGCGAATCCCTTTCCGCTCCGTCCCCATCCCGATCAATCCCGTAATCCTGTCAAAACCTCCCCCTCAGTCCCCAGCCGGAGCCGGGCAGCGGGAGGTTAAGGCGAACGGCCACCGCCGGGCGGCGACGGCGAGGACCACCAGGGACTGGATCACCACCACCAGGTACCTGCTGACCCCCACGGCGGACTCCATCTCCACGGCGCCGTTTGCCAGGCCGCCCCAGAAGAGTGCGGCCAGCACCACCCCCAGCGGATGGCTGGCGCCGAGGATCGCTACCGGAATCCCTTCGTAGCCGTAGCCGGGGGAAAAGCGCGCCTGGAAGTAGTGGAGCGAGCCGAGGATCTGGACCGCGCCGGCCAGGCCGGCCAACGCACCGCTTTGCAGCAGCGTCAGCGCCCAGATCCGCGGCACGGAGATCCCGGCCGTGCGCGCCGCTTCGGGGTTGCCCCCCACCAGTTGGACCTGGAACCCGAACCGCGCCCGCCGCAGCACTACGGCGAGCACCAGCGCCGCGAGCACCGCCAGCGGTAGACCCCAATGGAGACGTAGGCCGGCGGTCTCGATCGGGGGCAGCCAGGCGGATGGGAGCAGGTCCGCGGTACGGGCTCCCTGCTGGTCCGCGCCGTGCAGCGGGCCGTTCGCCAGATACGTGGTGGCATGTTCGGCGATGAAGCTGAGGAGGAGCGTGGTGAGCACCTCCGTGGTGCCGCGCCGGGCCTTGAGCAGCGCGGCGGGCGCGGCCCAGAGCGCGCCGGCCGCCGCACCCGCGAGCAGCGCCAGCGAGAGCCGCAGCGGCTCCGGGATGCCGGGGAGCACCCCGACCCAGGCTGCGGCGATCGCTCCCCACAGCAGTTGACCTTCGGCGCCGATGTTGAACAGCCCGCACCGGAAGCCCCAGGCCACCGCCAGTCCGGTGAGCAGGATCGGCGTGGCCCGCAAGAGCGACCCGCTCCACGCGAACGGGCTGCCGACGGCGCCGCCGCCGAGCGCCGACAGCGCCGCGATCGGCGGCACCCTCACCGCGGAGGTGAGCGCCGCGACGATGAGGACCGTCGCGAGCAGCGCCACGGCGATGCGCACGATGACGGCGAGTGCCTGTTTGAGGAGACGGAGCTGCGGGGGCTTCATGGGGAGGGCGCACGCCGTAGCGGCCGGGAGCAGGTTGCACACCTGTATACCGGGCTCCTGTGCTACCGTTCAACGCTCACGGGCCGATCGCCGCGTTCGCCTCATCACCAGTTGCGCGGTCTGGCTGTCGCCGTGACTCCGGCGATCTCACAGGGTGGAGCCGGACGCGCGAAAGCGGCGGTCCGGAACATGCCGGACCGCC
>JAJFMS010000377.1 GCA_020696885.1 Armatimonadota bacterium
GCATGTGGAGGAGATCTGGGCCCGCAGCAACGGACGCAGGCACAAGCCGGTGAATCACTCGGTGGAGAGCACGCTGAAACCGGCGGCGAGCACCTCGACCCCGTAGCCCCGCGTCGGAGCCGGGTGGCACCCGTTGCCGGGCTCCGACGAGTGGACTGCGCGTTCACAGTGTCTGGATCGATCGTTTGGAGAGGGTTCGCAAAGTGCTCCGGACGGCTGCAAGCTCTCCGTCCGGAGCCAACCGGTGAGCAAGCACGGGATGCACGAGGTGGCGGTTCGGGCTCGAGACGAGCTGGGCCGGCCAGTGGACGGCGCGCCGGTGAGGCTGCGTCTCCATAGCTTCTGGCCGCTACCAGGGGTTCGTCAGGCTGAACGAGCCAAGGGATAACCCGCGTCGCCTATGAGCGGAGGTCCCGCCACCGTCCCGATAGGTAATTTTTACCAGCGTGAGGAGCAGAGCGCGCTTCCCTGTGCTCCGTTCCTCCGGACGATCGTTTGTGCACTAGACGGTCGTCCATTCGGGAAGCGAGCTATCTTCCCACGGACCACCCCAGCAGCGTCGCTGTGGTGGTCCGTTTCTTTTCTGGTGAGCTCGATCCTCCGCGCATCAGGCCGAGGCGCCGGTGTAGCTCTTCAGGCCGAACCGCCAGAACGCCGATGAGGCCACGATCGCCACGGCGGCCACCCCCACCGCGAGCAGGACGAAGCCGGGCTCCAGCCGCCCCGCCAACGCCCGGGCCGGTACGGTGATGATGAACGTGATCGGGATGACGTAGGTGAGCACGCCTTGTAGCCAGATCGGGTAGATCTCCACCGGATAGCGCCCCGCTTCGAACGCCTGCCAGACGATCTGCTCCAGGTTGTCCATTCGCGTGAACCAGAACGTCAGCGTCACCAGCGACAGCCAAAAGGCGTAGACGATGCCGATGCCGGCGCAGAGCGTGACGGCGAAGGCGATGGCCTGGGACGCGCCCACCTCCAGCGACAGCCGCTGCATGGCGTAGATCGCCATCCCGATACCGACCAGCAGGCTCGAAGCGCGCCAGACGTTCAGGGTGCGGAACGTGGCCATGAACTGCGAGCTCACCGGCTTCATCAGCACGAAGTCCAGGGTGCCTTCCCGCACCTGGTTCATGATCTCGCGCATGTTCGGGGCGATGAAGATCTCGATCATCCCGTCCATCAAGTAGTAGACCGCCAATAGCACGAGGGTCTGCGGGAAGGTCCAGCCCTTGAGGCTCGGCGTGTATTGGAAGGCGAGCGCCAGGCTTCCCAGAGTCGTGAGCAGGCCCAGCAGGCTGGCCGCGATGCGGGTGAAGAAGTCCGCCCGGTACTCCATGTCCGTCTGGACACTGGTACGGTAGAACACCCCGAGGAGGTGGAGATAGAACCTCATGCGCCCACCGCCGAATACTGCTTGACCCCGGCCGACCACACTACTTTGAGCAGGAGCACGGAAGCGGCCAGCCAGACGAGCTGGATGATGAAGCCGGGCAGGATTTCTCCCGGCGGCACCCGCCCGAGCGCCAGCTCCACGGGAAATGCGCCCATCGCGCGGAACGGAGAGTAGTAGGCCGCGGCCGCCAGGGCGCCCGGCAGCAGTGCCAAGGGCGCGATCCGTCCCGAAAGGAAGGCGTCGAACGCGAAGTAGAGCTGGTTGAGCGCCTCCACCCGCGTGGTCCAGAACGCGATGGCGGCCAGCGCGTACTGGAAGATGTACCGCATCACCGCTGCCAGCAGCAGCGCCGGGATCGCCAGCAGCAGCGACGAGAGGGAAGTGGGCGGTGTCGGACGCAGGATCAGGAAGAGGACGATCCAGACCGGCAGCAGCATCCCGCTGGTCACCACTTTGAACGCGATGTTCCGGGACGCATCCAGGTGGATCGGGTGCAGCGGCTTGAGCAACTGCGACGAAAGCGTGCCCGAACGGATGCGGAAAGCGAACTCGAACGCGTCCCACGACATCGTGATATGGCTGAAGATCATGAACGTGAGGAAGTACGCCGCAAAATCCGCCTGGCTATATGACGCGCCGCTGGCCGTGTTGGACACGGCGCCGCCGCGGGCCTGGGTGGCCGCGGTCCAGACCGCCAGGGAGATGAGCGGACCCACAAAGCCCCACACGCCCCAGATCAACACCGCGAAGCGGTACTGGAGCATGATCGCCATACCGGTCTTCATGTTCGCCCGGTAGGCGTCGACGTAGAACTGGAGGTTGTGCGGTGCAGGGCCGGTCATACCGTGGCCTCCTTCGCCGCCTTCTCCGTGCTGTCCGCCTCCGGGCTGCCGCGGAAAATCTGATCGATCACCTCCTCGATCGGCGGGTCCTCGACCGTCAGATCCACCACCGGCACCTCCGCAAGGAGCCGCGCCACCGTGGAGGAGGTCTCGGCGCGAGGGACCCGGAGCCGGACCTTGGTCCCCTCGACTTTCAGCACCTCGCCGTAGCCTTTCACGCGCTCCGCAACCTCAGGCGACTCCACGTCCAGGCTCACCAACTTGAACGGCGCCATCCGGTCGCTCAATGCGGACAGCTCGCCGTCGAAGAGCAGCTTCCCGTGGTGGATCACGATCACCCGCTTACAGAGCGCGGTGACGTCCGCCATGTAGTGGCTGGTGAGGAGCACCGTGGCACCGTGCCGGCGGTTGTAGTCGCCGATGAAGTGCCGGATGCGGCCCTGCATCGTGACGTCCAGGCCGAGCGTCGGCTCGTCCAGGAACAGCACGGAGGGCCGGTGGAGCAGCGCCGCCGCCAGCTCGCACTTCATCCGCTCGCCCAGGGAAAGGCCGCGAACCTGCTTCTTCAGCAGGGGCGCCAGCTCCAGCAGCTCCACCAGCTCGTCCAGCGTCGCCTGAAACTGCTTGGGCGGCACCTGGTAGATCGCCTGGTTGACCATGAACGAGTCCATCGCCGGGATGTCCCAGATGAGCTGGTTGCGGTTGCCCATCACCAGGCTGATCTGCCGCAGGAACTCCCGCTCGCGGCGCCAGGGCACCGCTCCAAGGACCCGGGCCTCGCCGCCGGTGGGGTTCAGCAAGCCCGAGAGCATCTTCAGCGTGGTGGTCTTTCCCGCCCCGTTGGGGCCGAGGAAGCCGACCACCTCGCCGGCTTCCAGGGAGAAGGAGACGCCCTTCACCGCCTCGACCTGCTTGTACTTCCGAGCAAAGAGGCTCCGGAAGGAGGACTTGACGCCGGCTTCGCGCTCGTGGACGCGGAAGGTCTTCTTGAGTTCGGTCAACTGGATCTGAGGCATGGCGCTCCCGGCCGGTGCGGACGACTGGAACAGATGTTCGCTGAATGCGAGCGGTCACCCTCCTGCCGTTTTGCTCACCCCAAAGGGGTTCTGATTCGTCCGCTTGCCGGTTGAAAGCGCCTGCGCTCACGGCTCCACGGCTACGGGCTGCGCCAGGAACTCCACGAGGTAGCTCTTGCGAATGCCGACCACCAGGTTAACGCGGCGCAGATCTGACCGTTTCTCCAGCTCAAAGGTGACGTCATCCGGTGGATAGGACTCGCTGGGCCGGTCGTACTTCAGGACGCTTCGGCCCCGCTCATCCGTTGCGGCGAGCAGCGTCAGGCGACGCGAGGAGAGTTCCGGCGGGAGGACGCGGAACCACGCGGTGGCACCGTTCCCGTAGCTGATCGCGCCTGGCCCCGCAAGCGTCTCCAGCCGCACTTCCATGTCGTCCTCTACGCGGGATTCGCGCCGCCGAGCGCGGCTGCCGGCGGCCGGAACGGGTAACCCGCGGAGTACCCAGCGCTGGCTGGGAGGGAACTCGTTGTCGTTGCTGAACTCCACCTTCAACCGGTAGACCTCCGACCGTGAAACCCGGCCCCGGAAGTTGTCGTAGGAGCCGAACGGGGTCCACTTGTTGCCGGTAGCGTCTTCCACGCGTGCAATCTTTCCGTACCAACCGGGCGCCGGCTTTCCGGAGCGGAGGATCTTGAAATCGGCCTGGGTCCAGGGAAGCTCGCCCGGTGGGATCGGTCCCTTTTGCCGGTATTGCCGCACCCCGGTCTTGAAAGAGACGAGTGAGAACTCAAAGTCGTCACGACGCTGACGCACGGGGAGCGGGGGCGCCACCCACCGCGGATGCGGCCCCAGGTCCGGGTTCGGTACCTGGAACTCCGCAGCGCGTTCGTACCGGCCATTCCGCTGTAGATAGATCCGAGCCCGCACGGCCGGCGCTCGCCGGGGGAAGGTGTCCAGCGAGAAGGGCGTCGTGAGGCGCACCTTGTTTGGTAATTCACCGCTCAGCCCGTAGGCTCCCGGACCCTCATCCTGGCAAACTGCTATCTCCTCACCGTTCTCGTCTACCGTCACCAGGTGCACATCCGGTCGGAACGCGATGTCCGCGCCGGACTGCTCCGCCCACAGTATCAGCGAGTTGGGCGCCGGGTTCATCCGGAAATGAGTGGGCATCTGGAGCTGGCTGCGCAGCGGGTCAGACACCATGCGATAGAGCATCCGCTGCACCGGGGCGCCGATCGGGAACCGGTGGGCATCCCCGAAGGTGTAGCCGAGCAGCCCGATGGTACTGCCGTCCGGCAGCCGCTGGACCTGTTGGGGGAGAACGCTCCGGTAGAACGCGACCAGGGCCCCACCCGACACCAGAACGATCCCCAGCGTGCCGAATACGATCCAGCGGGCCGCATTTCTTCTCCGGTTTCGATCGGCGGTGATAGCCATGGTTGTGGTGCACTATGCCAAGCGGGGGCATCCGCCTCCCCGGTGAGCCGGTAGACATCGACTCTCGGAAGTGAGTAACCCGCGGCGTGGATGGGTAACGGACCCTGATGGAGCCGACCGCTTGCCCACAAGATGCTCAGGTCGCCGGGTCGCGTCGGCCCGGTCGCCCCATTCGCCGCTCGGGCCTGGCGCGGTGGTGCGCACTCTTGCTGGTGGCTCCGGCGGT
>JAJFMS010000378.1 GCA_020696885.1 Armatimonadota bacterium
CCAGATATTCTCTGTCTATGATGTTCAGAGATCTGCACATATGAATGTTTGGATGTGGATTGGTGTTGGTGGCACATTGTCGGCTCTCGGCTGTTCATCCGTGGCTGCGGCGGAGAGACTGACGCCGGTGCGGTTGCAGGTAGGGGGTGCGGAGCTCCGGGCCGGCACCTCGCCGGTGTACGACGGGAAAGGGTGGTACGCCCCCCTGGACCTCTTGCCGTACGTAGGGCTGCGCGGAGACGTGGTGGGCAAGGGGGATCGCGCCCGCCTGAAGCTGTCGGGAGCGGCTGTTGGGGAGCTGCGGCTGCTCCGGCGCAGCGGTCACTGGCTGCTGCCGTTGTCCGAGCTGGCCCCACTGGTGGATGCGGAGATCCTGCGCCCGGCGCGGCGGACGGAAGATGGGTCACCCGCGCCGGTGAAGCCAGGCGATTGGGTCTACCTGTTGGCGAGGGTCCGGTCGGTGCGGGTGGAGGAAGGCGCCGTGCGGATCGACACCAGCTTCCCTGTCCCGGCGCGCGCGGTAACGGACGCAGAGGCGAACGGATCGGAGGAGCTGGTGGAGTGCCTGGGCGCCACCGTACCCGAGGGGTTCGCCCCGGTGCCGCCGCCGGCGGATGAAAAGCGCGTGCGGAGCCTCTCGGTGGACCAGCCGCGCCCCGGCGTGGTCCGCGTGAAGCTGACCCTGGCCCAGACCTCTAACGATGTTGGAGGACCCTCCGGTGCAGGCGCGGCGGCGGTGGAGCCGCTGGAGCTGCCGGACTTCCTCCGGCAGGTGCAGGCGTACTATCCCAAGCTGAGCGCCGCGGACGCCCAGCGCCGCACCGCCGCCGCGAAGCGGCTGGAAAAGGAAGGCGCCTTCGATCCCCGGTTCTTCGGGGGCAGCGACGTGTTCCGGTTTCCCTCCAGCGATAAGCCGGGAGCGTTGAAGTCGTTCACCTCCACGGAGGCCGGCGTGGAGTTCCTCACGCCTTACGGGATCAAGGTGGTCACCGGCGGGCGCATCAACCGCGGGGACGTGAAATCCCCGCTCTCGGTGACCGGCGACTCCGGCGAGTACTTCGTGGGGGTCAAGGTGCCGCTGCTGGGTGGAGCCGGGATCAACGAGAAGCTCGCGGCACTGCGCCAGAGCCGCCTGGGCGAACCGCTCGCCGATGCCGACTTCGAGCTGTTCCGCCTGGAAGTGCTGCTGAAAGCCGCGGGCTCCTACTGGGACTGGGTGTCTGCCGGACAACGGGTAGACGTAGCGCTGGAGCTGCTGGAGTTGGCGCAGGTTCGAGCCCAGGCCGTAGCGCAGCGGGCTGAAAGCGGCGACCTCCCCCTGATCGATGTGGTGGAGGCCCGGCAGGAGGTGCAGCGCCGGAGCGAGGGGCTGCACAAGGCGGAGCGGGAGCTCCAGAAGGAGACGTTCAAGCTCTCCCTCTTTCTCTGGGATGCGGAGGGGCGGTCCACCGAGCTTCCGTCGGCGCGCCGCATCCCCCGCGTGCCGCCCCCTGCCGGAGAGCTGCCGGAGGCGGAGATCGAGGCCGGCCGCGCCGCCGCGCTGGAACTGCGGCCCGAGCTGCGCGCTCTGGTCGCCAGCCGGAAGATCACCCAGGTGAGCCTCGACCTCGCCCGTAACCAGCGGTTGCCCGCGGTGGAGCTCTCGCTGGCGCCCGGAGTGGATACCGGGAGCGGTGGGGCAGGGGGCACGGTGAAGGCCGGGGTCTCCGTGGGACTCCCACTCCGGCAGCGCACGGCGGAAGGCCGGATTGAGGAGGCCCGGCTTAAGCTCGAGAAGCTGGACCTCGATTTCCAGTTAGAGCGCCAGCGCGTGGTGACGGAGGTTGAAGACGCGGTCTCGGCGGTCCGGCAGGCATACCGGCGCTACCAGGCCGCCACCCAGGAGCTGGAGCTGGCTCGCCGCCTGGAAGAGGCGGAGCGGGAGCGGTTCGCGCTGGGAGACAGCACGCTCTTCCTGGTGAACCAGCGAGAGCGCGCCAGTGGGGAGGCCGCGGTGAAGGCGATCACCCTCCGCGCCGAATACGAGCAGTCCGTTGCCCTCTTCCGGGCCGTCACCACTCAGTTGTAGATCCCTGATGCAAGCACCTTACCTCCGACTTCACCCACACGACTCCGCGCACGCCCATCACGAGACGCCGCAAGAGCGGCTGCAGCAGATGCTGTGGGAGGACCGCGGCGAGCTGGGCGTGCTGCTGGCCTATATCCTGGTGACCGGCGTGCTCTCGCTCGCGGTACCGCTCGCGGCCCAGGCGCTCGTCAACACCATCGCCGCCGGCTTCTCCCTACAGCCGCTCATCGTCCTAACCCTGCTGGTGCTGGGCGGCCTGCTCTTCGCGGGGATGCTGCGGTTCCTCCAGCTCGCCCTCGTGGAGACGCTTCAGCAGCGGGTGTTCGCCCGGGTCGCCCTGCGGCTCGCCTACCGGCTGCCCCGGGTGCGGCAGTCCGCGCTGGCCGGCGAGTACGCGCCGGAGCTGGTGAACCGGTTCTTCGACGTGCTGACCATCCAGAAGACCTTCTCCAAGCTGCTGCTGGACGGCGTGGCCGCCGCCTTGCAGGCCGGGGTCGGGCTGGTCCTCATCGCGTTCTATAACCCTCTACTGCTCGCGTTCGCGCTCTTTATCCTGGTCGCCTTCACCTTCATCGCCGTGGTTCTCGGCGCCGGCGGCCTGCGCACCAGCATCCGCGAGTCGATCCAGAAGTACCGGGTGGCGGACTGGCTGGAAGAGCTGGCTCGCTGCCAGACCAGCTTCAAGATGAACGCGGGCGGCAGCTTCCTGATGGACCGCGCGGATGAACTGGTGCTGCGGTATCTCACGGACCGGCGCGCCCACTTCACCGTCGTTTGCCGGCAGGCCATCGGCAACTACCTGTTCCAGGCCGTCGCCAGCGCGGGGACGCTGGGCATCGGCGGCTGGCTGGTGATCAACCGCCAGCTCACGCTGGGACAGCTCGTGGCCGCGGAGCTGATCGTGGTCTCCGTGCTCGCCGCCCTGGACAAGCTGATCAAGCAGGCCGAGCAGGTCTACGATCTCCTGACCGCACTGGACAAGATCGGCCATGTGACGGATCTGCCGCTGGAGCGCGAGGATGGGCAGCCGCTGCCGCCGCGGACCGCGGGGGCCCGCGTCAGCTGCCGCGGGGTGCGCTTCTCCTACCATCCCGGCGCGGAAGTACTGAACGGACTGGATCTCGCTCTGCCCGCAGGCGCCCGCGTCAGCCTCGTCGGGCTGAGCGGCGCCGGAAAGACCACCCTCGCCGCACTGCTCTGCGGGCTGGAGGAGCCAAGCCACGGCACCGTCGAGATCAACGGGATGGAGGTGCGAGCCGCCAGCCTGGAGAGTCTCCGGCGCGCCGTGAGCCTCGTGGGCGACGACCACGAGATCTTTGCCGGCACCCTGGAGGAAAACGTCGTGGTCGGGCGTTCCCACGTCACGCACGAGGACGTGCGCTGGGCGCTCGACGTGGCGCAGCTCACCCATGACCTGGCTCTGCTGCCGCATGGCACCCGGACGCAGCTGGTTAGCGGCGGGCGCAACCTCTCGCATGGCCAGGCGCAGCGGCTGTTAATCGCCCGCGCCATCGTGGATCGGCCCGAGCTGCTCATTCTGGACGAAGCGTTCACCGGCATCGACGAGAAGACCAAGCTGGCGATCCTGGACGCGCTGTATGCGCCCGAGCACCAGTGGACATTAATCGACATCTCCCACGATGCGGAGGTGGTGATGCGGTCCGGCACGGTTCACGTCCTCGGCCAGGGACGGATCGTCGAGTCCGGCTCCCCGGAGCTTCTGGCTTCCCAGCCGGGAACGGAATTCGCCGCGGTCTTCCCGGATCTGGCGCGGCAGGTCATCCGAATGCGAAGCGAGGCCCCCGGCGGACTTGCCGCGGTGAACGGGGCCAACACGAGAGAGGCGCAGGGCGTATGAGCCGGTTCGATCACCTTCTATCCTCCGCCCCTTCCGGATCTTACGATCCCTCGGCGGCGCTGCCCGGGCGGGGTTCCGCGTCGCTGCACCTCGTCGCCCCGCGGCGCGGCTCCCGGCGCGTCCTGGCGATGGTGGGAGCGCTCATCCTCCTGGTGGTCCTGGCGCTCGTCCTGGTGCCGTGGCAGCAGTCCGTGACCGGGAAAGGGCGAGTCATCGTCTACTCCGCCATGGAGCGGCCGCAGAACGTGGACGCCCAGATCCCCGGCCGGCTGGTCCGCTGGCACGGGCAGGAAGGCCAGGTGGTCCGTGCCGGCGAGACGATCGCCGAGATTGCGGACCTCGACTCCAAGTTCCTGGACGCGGAGCAGCCCCGCCGCCTGGCGGAGCAGCGACAGGCGCTACTGGCGCGGCAGGAGGCGGCGCAGTCCCGCGCCGCGGCGCTGGAAAGCCAGCTTCGCTTCCTGGACCGCTCGCGGGGTGCGGCGCTGCCTACCGCGGGGGAGCGTGCCGGCCAGGCGGAGCAGCGGCTGCGGGCGGCGCAAGAGGCGCTGGTGGCCGCGGAGCAGAGCTACCGCGCCACGCGCCAGGTAGGGGTTCCATCCGCCCGGGAGCGCACCGGGCAGGCGGACGAGCGGACGCGAGCTGCGGAAGAGGCGCTGGTCGCCGCCCAGCAGAGCCTGGCCGCCGCGACGGAAGTGGGAATTCCCACGGCCCGCGAGAAGGCGCAGCAGGCGGCGGAGCGGCAGCGAGCCGCGGAAGAAGCGCTGGTGGCCGCGCAGCAGAACCTCCGCGCGGCGCAGGAAGTTGCCGTCCCGTCGGCCACGGAGAAGGTAAGCCAGTCCGAGGACCGGAAGCGAGCGGCGGAGCAGGCTGTGCAGGCCGCCCGCCAGGCGTTAGTGACGGCACAGCTCAACCGGGACCGCATCCGGGAGCTGTATAAGAAGACGCTCCGCTCCCGGCGTGATGACGAGCTG
>JAJFMS010000379.1 GCA_020696885.1 Armatimonadota bacterium
GCCGGGCCGGCGGCGCCGGTCAGCTCGATATCTACGTGTACGACCGCTCCGCGAAGGCGCTACTCCCCACCCCCGGCCTCAACTCCTTTGCGGCCGAGCAGGCCCCGGCGATCACTCCGGACGGCCGCTACCTGGCGTTCGTCTCCGAACGACTCGACGGCGCCGGCCACCGGGACGTCTACCTCTACGACCGATCCGCCGGCAAGCTCCTGGCCACCCCCGCCCTCAACTCCAATCGCGACGACGTCGATCCGGCGATCACAATGATGGAATAGCTCCCGGGAGACCCGCGAGTTGCCACACCCGCCCGGCCGTGAATGGACCGGGCTACTCGGGCCTCCCGGGCCCGCACCCCATAGGCCCTTTGAAGGGCGTTCGGTCGGATAGGCAGGTCGTTTACGGCCTGCCGGACGCTGGGATTAGGGCAGGCTTCGCAACCGGCTGGGCTCGAACGATTTCACCCGCTAAATTAGAACAATAGTTTGCAGGAGAATCCCCTCCGCGTTGCGAAATGCTGCACGGAAGCGCAACACGACGTCGAGCAGGGTCAACCACGATGAGCACGCGGCTTTTTCACTTCACGGACGACAAATCGAACAAGTTCTGGCAGATCACCCTGGACGGCGTCAGCCACACCGTCCAGTACGGTCGGATGGGGACGGACGGCCAGACCCAGACCAAGGAATTCGGCGGCGAGGACGAGGCACGGAAATCCGCCGAGAAGCTGGTCGCCGAGAAAGTGAAGAAGGGCTACGTGGAGCAGGGCGCCGCTGCCGGCACTCCGCGTCCGGCAAGCCCGGCGTCCGAGACCCCGGCGCCGTCCGAGAATCGCGTGGCGCCGTCCGCCCCCAGGAAAGCGGCTCCGGCCAAGCCCGCACCGCCTGCGGCTGAGACGGCCCCGAAGCTCCGGCCCGCTCCCGCCGCGGCGAAACCGGAGGAAACGCCTCCCATTCCGGCGGACCCGGACGTGCCGCGTCGCCTCAACCTGGAGCCGCTGGATTGGATGGTGGCCACCTGGCGCCCGCGCGTGCCGCTCACGCGGCCGGAGCCGCCGGAGTTCAACCGCGAGGAGGCCGCCGCCCGGCTCAGCAAAGTTCCGGCCCAGGGATGGGACTGGGACTGGAACAAAGCCCGAATCTCACCGTCGCTTACGCGCGAGGAGGCAGAGTTCTGGCTCACCGCGATGGTGAACGCGTCCTACAACATCAAACCGAAGGACCTCGCGACGAAGCTGCTCCAAGGCGCGTTTAAGCCGGTGGTGGGCCTGCCCGAGAGCACGAAGCGGCTCCGTGACGACGGGTACGGCACCGGCGAAGAGCACCTGATGCTCCCCCTGATGAGCCTGCACAGCCCCCAGGAACTGGCGGTCTATCTCATCCAGAACGCGCACGCGTTCCGGCGCCACAAGTCGCCGGCCCACGGCTGGGCCAACTCGATCCGGGCGCTTTGCATGGGCTTCATGCGGTATGTCTTCCCCTACCTGGATGACCAGGACCTCCAGGCGTTCCGTGAAGCGATCCGCGCCGAGCTCGATCCGGCCGAGTGGCCCACCGCCGGCGGCTATCACGGCTATTACGAGGTGCCGCCGCCACCGATCTCGCTGGGCGCTCGCGTGGGCCTGCACGACCAGATCCGCCAGGTGGTGGAAGCCTGGCCGGACGATCAGTACAGCAGCCAGGAGGATTGGGCCGACCACTACCACCGCCCGCAGGAGATCATCTTCGGACTGGGAAGCGCCCAGGAGGTTGAGCACCAGATGCGGCGGATGAAGCTGCGGCTTCGTGAGCCGGGTTACATCACCGGGTGGCTGGCCCACACCGAATACTCCGCGCTGGACCTGATTCGAGACTCGATCCTGAAGGAAGGGAACAAAGAGGCGGCCGAGAAGCTCATCACCGCCTTTGCCCGCGTGGAGGCGCCGGAAGCAGCGCCGCACATGCTGGAGTTAATGGTGGGCTCCAAGGCCGCGAAGTCGGCCCGGCAGTGGCTGGAGGATCACCCGGAGCATGCCGTGACCGGGCTCATCCCCCTAGCCGCCGGCCGCGGGAAGCTTGCGGATGCGGCGGTGGAGTACCTGCGCGCGCTGCGACGAAAGGGCGGGGAGCCGCTGATCATCGCCGCACTGGAGCGAGCGCCCGCCGAAACCGCCGAGCGCGCCCGCGCAGTGCTCTTCCAGAAGACCGAGGCGGACCTGGAGCCGCTGGATGAGGCCGCCACGCCGGAATGGCTCCGGGAAGCGCTGTCCACCGCCGCGAAGGTCAAAGCCCCCACCTGGGTTAGCCCGGCAGATCTACCGTCCATTCGCCTCGGGGACCGACGGCTCACCGATGCTCAGGTCACCAAGCTCCTGGGCGCCTTGAGCCAGAGCAAGCTGGAAGAGCCGCACCCACTGGTCGCCGCGCTGCGGGCCAACGGCGATCGGACCTCGCTGGATCAGTTCGTCTGGCGACTCTTCGAACACTGGAACGCAGCCGGCGCTCCCACCAAGGAGAAGTGGGGCATGTTCGCGTTAGGCCTGCTGGGCAGCGACGGCGTCGCGCTGAAGCTCACGCCGCTCGTCCGGGCCTGGCCGGGGGAAAGCCAGCACCAACGCGCGGTCACCGGTCTGGAGTGCCTTCGGGCGATCGGCACCGATACGGCGCTGATGCAGATCAACGGCATCGCGCAGAAGGTGCAGTTCAAGGGCCTCAAGACCAAGGCCGGCGAGTGCATGGAAGGCATCGCCACGGACCGCGGGCTCAGCCGCGCGCAGCTCGAGGACCGGATCGTGCCGGACTGCGACCTGGACGAGAAGGGCTCCCGGACCTTCGACTTCGGTCCGCGGCAGTTCCGGTTCGTGCTCGGCCCCAACATGAAGCCGGTGATCCGGGAAGCGGACGGCAAGGTGCGGCCGGATCTCCCGAAGCCGGGCGCGAAGGACGACGCCGCGCTAGCGGAGCAGGCCGTGGCGGACTGGAAGCTGCTCAAGAAGCAGGTGGCGGAAGTGGTCAAGATCCAGGCGGTGCGGCTGGAGCAGGCGATGGTGACCGGGCGCCGCTGGCCCCGCGAGGAGTTCGAGCTGCTGCTGGTGCGCCACCCGCTGATGACCAACCTGGTCCGACTGGTGGTGTGGGGCGCCTATGATGCGGAAGGCAAGCTCACCGGCACGTTCCGGGTCACCGAAGACCTGAGCTACGGCGATTCCAGCGACGAACAGTATGACCTGAGCGCCGCAGTCGAGGTAGGCATCGTTCACCCCTACCACCTGTCGGACGAAGAGCGATCCGCCTGGGGCGAGCTGTTCAGCGATTACGAGCTGGTGCCCCCGTTCGTACAGCTCGGTCGCCCGATCCTGGGCCTCGATCCGGCGGAGGTCGCTGCCACGGAGATCCTGCGGTACCAGCAGACCAAGATCCCGCCGCAATCCCTGGTGTTCGGGCTGGAGAAGCAGGGCTGGGAGCGAGGCCTGCCCGAGGACGGTGGGGTTTTCCACTCGCACTCCAAGCCGTTCTACGGCTCCAATCTCACCGCCATCGTGGAGTATGAGGGCGTCCCGGTGGGCTATATGGAAGGCTGGGACGAGCAGTCGATGGAGCGGTGCTTCTTCATCCCCGGCATCTGGAAGCCGTCCTGGTACACGGATCACAAGGAGCTCTTGCCGTTAGGGCAGGTCGACCCGGTGGTCATCAGCGAGGTCCTGAACGACCTCGCAGGGATCGCCGCCAAGGGCAAGTAGGTGGCGCTGGAACGCTCCGTCGATCTTGCCCCCGGGGACTGGTTCTGGGCCACGTGGCGCGAGCTCATGCCGCTCCGGAAACCAGCCGCGCCCTCGTTCGATCGAGCCGGCTGCTGTGCGCGGCTGGAGAAGGTCCCCGGGGCGAGTTACGAACCGGGCTGGTCGTGGGCCAGGGCACGCATCGCTCCTACCCTCTCGGAGGAGGAGGCGTGCTTCTGGCTCGAGGCCATGCTAAGCTCCAACGCCAGCGCGCACCCGGATGACGCGGCGACGCGGCTCGCAACCACGCCGCCGGCCCCCACCCCCACTCCAGCCGCACTCGTCAAGCAACTCACGGGGGAGCGCATCCTCCTCCCGAACGAGTTCTGGCTGCCACTCTACAACCTGTTCCCGATGCGAGACGCCGTCGGACTACTACTCGACTGCGACGACCGGCTGCGCAGAGCCACTAAAGTCGACCCCTGGACCCTGCTCACGTTCGGGGTCACCACCACTAACCTGGGGATCGGCTTTCGATCCCTCGTCCGCCCGTATCTGACCGCGGAGGAGGTAGCCGACCTGCGTGACGCGATCAGAGCGCGGGTTCGGCTCTCGGACTGGCCCTCCCAGCCCGAGGCGCCGCCGCCGCTGGCTTTCATGCTGGCGGCCACCCTGGGACTACATGGTGAGTTGGAGCCATTGGTCGAGAGTTGGCCGGACCGCGAAAACGCATCTGCGGATCCCCTTCACCACCTCGCCCCGGAGATCGTCTTCGGGCTCGGCAGCGCCGACGCCGTCCAGCATCACGTGCGGCGGCTCCGGATGCGGCTGCAGAAGCCGGAGCACGCTCGCGCGTGGCTCGCGCACACGGAGACCAGTGCGCTGGACTGGCTCCGCGACAGCATCCTGGCGCAGAAACGGAAGACGCAGGCGGCGCCGCTGGCCCGCGTCCTGGCGCTGGTCCGTGCGCCTGAAGCTGCCGCCCCGATGGTGGACCTGCTGTTGAAGTCCGCCGCTCCGGAGGTCGGGCGCCAATGGCTGGAACGGTATCCCGGGCAGTCCATCCCCGGGCTGGTCCCGGTAGCAATGGGCCGCGGTAAAGCTGCGGAAGCCGCGCGGGACCTCCTGCAGAGCTTCCGCCGGGCCGGGCACGGAGCGCTGATCGACCAGACGATCACCGAAACCGCCGGTGCGGGTGAGCGCCTC
>JAJFMS010000380.1 GCA_020696885.1 Armatimonadota bacterium
TTGTTCTCCCGGGTCCTGCCGGTCATCTCGATCGCGGAGATGCGCGAGCTCATTCTTCATCGCAGCCACACGGCTGGCGTCGCGGAGCACCAGCTCCACGGCGAGGCCGGGAGGTAACCGAGCGTGGCACATTCTGCAACACCCGTGCACACCACCCCCGTCCCCGTGGACGACCAGACCTTTCTGTATGGGCTCATCGCCGAGTTCGATGACGCGCACGTCATCCTGGAAGCAGCGGAGCAGGTTCACGAGGAGGGCTACCGCAAGGTGGACGCCTACAGCCCGCTGCCGGTAGAGGGTCTGCCGGAGGCGCTGGGGTTCACGGACAACTACGTGCCGTCCATGCCTGGTGTACGAATACCCGATGAACATCGGCGGCCGCCCGATCTTCCCGTGGCCGATGTACATTCCGATCACGTTCGAGCTCACGGTGCTCCTGGCCGCACTGACCGGGATCTTCGGGATGTTCGCGATCAACGGGCTCCCGCAGCCGTACCACCCGGTGTTCGATGCTCCGAATTTCGACCGCGCTACCAGCGACCGGTTCTTCCTCTGCGTGGAAGAGAAGGACCCGAAGTTCGACCTGGAAAAGACGCGGGCTTTCCTGGAGGGGCTGGGCGCCCTCCGGGTGACTGCGATCGAGCTGAGGAAATGATGTCCATGCTTCGCGACACAACAAGCGCGGGCGCGAGAGCACGGCGCCGGAAGGTGACCCGGTTGGTGGGGCTATCCGGCCTGCTGCTGGCTACCGCCCTCCCGCTGGCCGGCTGTACCCGCAAGGGCGAGTTCCAGGCGATCAGCATGTGGAACGAGTCTCGCCTGAAGCCGTACGAGCCGGGTCAAGGGATCGGGCAGGTGGGCGCCGCGCGGCAGATCCCCGCGGGCACTGTGGCGCAGGGTGAGCTCTCCGTCGATACCGGCCGGGGGCCGGACGGCAAGCTCACGACGACGATTCCGTTCCCGGTCACGAAGGCGGTGCTGGAGCGGGGGCAGGAGCGGTACCACATCTACTGCGCACCCTGCCACAGTATGGCCGGCGATGGCGAGGGGCTGGTGGTGAAGCGCGGCTTCCCGCACCCGCCGGATTACGCGCTCAAGCGGCTCCGCGAGGCGCCGGCCGGCCACTTCTACGAGGTGATCACCAACGGCTATGGCGTGATGTATCCCTATGCGGACCGCGTACCGCCGTCCGACCGCTGGGCCATCACCGCCTACATCCGCGTGCTGCAGGCGGCACGCAAGGACGTGCCTGCGCAGGACCAGTGGCTCACCGAGCGGGTCCGCGCGCGGGAGCTCGGAATTCCGCGCCGCGGCGGCACGATGAAGCCGGCCCCGGCAGAGCATGGCGAGGGACATACCCCCGCCGCCGGCACTGGCGTGGAGCCTTCCGCCGTCGCTCCACCGGCCGGCGGTGGACATGAGGCCCCGGTCGCACCGGCGCCTACCGGCGAGGGAACGGGCGCCGAACATCCGGCCGGCGGGGGGACCCCGGCTGCAGGAGAGAACCCGGGTCATGGATAGTTCTGACCTCCAAATTAAGATGCTGGACCTGGTGGGTCCGCAACTCAACCGCCTGCGCGGCACCGCCATCGTGATGGCAGTGATCGGGCTGGTGCTCACCATCGTCGGCGGCGTGATGGATCCCGCGAAGGCGTTCCAGTCGTACCTGGTGGGCTGGCTGTTCTGGGGCGGCGTCTCCATCGGCTCGCTCGCGCTCCTGATGCTGCACCACACCGTGGGCGGTGGCTGGGGGTGGGTGCTGCGGCGCTTCCTCGAGGCCGGAACGAAGCTCCTGCCGGTGATGCTGGTGCTGCTGCTGCCGGTGATCCTCCCGGTGCTGATGCCCAGCGCTCTGCCGTCCAACATGTCCACTCTGTGGTGGGGAGAAGGCGGCTGGGCCCATGCTTCCGCCGCCACGGACCACATCCTGCAGCAGAAGGCGATGTGGCTGAACCCGATCGGGTTCGTGGTGCGCTCGCTGATCTACTTCGGCGTCTGGATCGCGTTCGCGACGGTGCTCCGCAACAAAGCGGCGATCCTGGACCAGCGGCGCGACGCCCGTACCAACGAGGCCCTGAACAAGATCGGCGCGGGCGGCCTGGTGGTGATGGTGGTTACGATCACCTTCGCCGTGGTCGACTGGATCATGACGCTCACGCCGCACTGGCTGTCGTCCATCATCGGCCTGCTCTACTGCGCGTGCTTCGCGCTAGGCGCCACCGCCCTGATGCTGGCGCTGATCGGGCACCTCGGCAAGGGCACCCAATTGATCGAGGAAGAAGTACCCAACAAGTTCTTCCGCGATCTGGGCAACCTGATGCTGGCGATGGTGATGCTGTGGGCGTACATGTCGTTCTCCCAGTACCTGATCATCTACTCGGCGAACATCGCCGAAGAGGCGCCCTGGTACCTGCACCGCGCTCGCAACGGCTGGGGGATCATCTCTCTGGGCCTGATCGCAGTCCACTTCGCACTGCCGTTCACCATCCTGCTCATCGGCAGCAGGATCAAGAAGAGCCCCCGGGCACTCGGTAAGGTTGCTCTCTGGATCGTGCTGATGCGGTTCCTGGACCTCTACTGGTGGGTAGTGCCCACCTTCCGCGATAGCCTGCTGGGTGGGCTGAACCCCGCGGACTTCGGCGCTCCGCTGCTGCTCGGTGGGATCTGGCTCACGGTATGGTCCCGCTCCGTCGAGAACCGGCCGCTGGTCTCGATTCATGACCCGCGTGTCGAGGCAAATCTGCACGAGGTAGTGTCCCACCATGGCTAAGCACGCTCACAACGAGCTCATCCGCGAGGATGATGATCACGAGGCCGCACCTGACCGGACTACCCCCCAGGGCACGCAGCTCCACGGCGTCGAGAACGGGCATGAAGAGCGGGACGTCAACTTCCCGCCGCTGCTGCGATACATCGCCGGGCTGGTGATCACCATCGTCGTATCGATTCTGGTGACCTTCGGGGTCTACCGGCTGATGTTGTACACGGAGAAGCAGGGCGAAAAAACGCTGCCTCCGGCCTACACAATGAAGGAGGCGCCGCCCCTGCCGCGGCTGCTCCCGAACCCTATCGATACGCCGGGGATGCCCGACTCGCCCGAGTGGCGGATGCGGCGCCATGCCTTGCTGGTGGGACCGGGTGATTACGGCCAGGAAGAACTGGCTAACCAGCGGAAACAGCTCGCGGCCCTCGGCCTGTTCGACAACGAGACTGGGCTGGCGGTGGTGCCGGACGCAGCGGTGAGCTCCCTCCCGGGCGCCACCCCGGGTCCCGCTGCCGCTGACAATGCGCCACCGGAACCGGGGGTCCGCGAGATGATGCCGGCGGACGGCAGCGGCGGGCTGACCATGGAGAATCGACTTAGATGACACGCACCGGCGAGAAGGGTAGGGTTCTGCCCGGCGCCGCACGCGACGTCCGGAAGGGTGGCATTTGCCTCCCCCTGTTCCGTCGTGCCTGGCTAGCAGGCCTGGCAGCCACGGCACTCCTTGCTGCCGGCGCGGTGCAGGCGCAGACGCCGTTAGGCGCCAACGACGCGCAGGCCGCGCAGGCCCAGGGCGCCGCCATGAAGGGCGTGCGCCTGGATCAAAAGCTGGGAGAGCACGTGCCGTTGGACGTGCCGTTCCGCGACGAGAACGGGAAGCCGGTGCGGTTCGGGGACTACCTGGGCGACAAGCCGGTGGCACTGGTGATGATCCAGTACCGCTGCACGATGCTGTGCACCGAGGAGATGAACGTACTCCTGGCCAGTCTGAAAGAGCTGAAGTTCACGCCCGGGAAAGAGTTCAACCTGGTCATCGCCAGCATCGACCCGCGCGAAGACGCGGAGATGGCCGCCGGTAAAAAGATCTCCTACATGGCGGAGTACGGCCGGCCGGAAGCGGAGAAGGGCTGGCACTGGCTCACCGGCAGCAAGGAGTCGATCGATCGCCTTGCGGACTCGATCGGCTACCACTACGTTTACGACGCGAAGACGGACCAGTATGCGCACCCGGACGGCGTGGTTGTGATCACCCCCGCGGGAAAGATCGCGCGCTACTTCTTCCGGCTGGAGTACCCGGCGCGAGACCTGCGGCTGGGCCTGATCGAGGCGTCGAAGAACCGGATCGGCACGCCGCTCGACGCAATCGCGCTGCTGTGCTACCACTACAACCCGATTACGGGGCGCTATGCGCTCGCAGTTTTGAGTCTGGTGCGGATAGCCAGCATCGCGATGATCTTCGGTCTGTTCGCCGGCTTCATGGTCCTGCGGCGGAAAGACCGGGAAACCAACCGACGAGTTGGCAACGCGGCGCTGGAGAGCGAAGGGTAAGAGGAGAGAAACCGAGTGGAACCCAGTACCTATCCGCTAAACGGGGTGCAGGCCTCGAGCATGGCGGGCGACATCGATGCGGTCGCGCTCTTCGTTACCCTCGTAGCGGCGTTCTTTTCGATCGGCATCCTCATTGCCGTCGTCGTGCTTGCCGTCCGGTACCGGCGCGGCGCGCGGGTGGATCGAGCCAATCCGCCGGTGCACAACGTGCCGATGGAGATCGCCTGGACCGTGCTGCCGCTCATCATCGCCATGGCCATCTTCGGCTGGGCGGCGATGTTGTTCTTCCGGCACACCCAGGTGCCCCCGGGCGCGATGGAGATCTACGTCGTCGGCAAGCAGTGGATGTGGAAGCTCCAGCACCCGGAAGGCCGGTGGGAGATGAACGAGCTGCACGTGCCGGTGGGCAAGCCGGTGGTGCTAACGATGACCTCCGAGGACGTGATCCACAGCTTCTATGTGCCGGCCTTCCGGCTGAAGCAGGACGTGATCCCGGGTCAGTTCACGCAGCTCTGGTTCACCCCTACGAAGCCGGGGGTCTACCACCTGTTCTGCGCCGAGTTCTGTGGGACTTACCACAGCACCATGGTCGGAACGGTCACAGTGCTGGCGCCGGAGAAGTACCAGGAGTGGCTCGCCAAGGGCAATGTTCAGCAGACGCTGGCCCAGCGTGGCGGCGAGCTGTTCCGGCAGTACGGCTGCAGCGGCTGTCACGCCGGGAATTCCAGCGTGAAGGCGCCGCCGCTGGAGGGGATCTACGGCGAGACCGTGCCGA
>JAJFMS010000381.1 GCA_020696885.1 Armatimonadota bacterium
AAGCTCCGAGTTCGGTGCAGTGCCGGAGAGAGGCCACGGTTGATCAGCGGCCATTGAGCAACTCATCCCCGGCATTCCTATCCTGTAGATCCTGTTCATCCTGTCAAAAACTCTCCCGGTATTCTACGGGGCGAAGAGCGGGAAGCGCCCGGTCAGCTCCCGCACCCGGCCGGCGATGCGGCCGAGCTCTGCTTCGTCCTCGCGGGCTGCGACCGTGTCCGCGATGAGCGTAGCGATCTCCCCCATCTCCGCTGTGCCCATCCCCCGCGTGGTGACCGCGGGGGTGCCGAGGCGGATCCCCGAGGTAACGAACGGCTTCTGCGGGTCGCGCGGGATCGCGTTCTTGTTGCAGGTGATCCCCACGCGGTCCAGGAGGTGCTCCACTTCCTTGCCGGTGAGGCCCTGGGGCACCAGGTTCACCAGCATCAGGTGGTTGTCCGTTCCGCCGGACAGCAGCGTGAAGCCGCGGGCGATCAGCCCCTCGGCCAGGGCGCGGGCGTTCTCCACGATCTGGCCGCAGTAGGTGCGGTACTCGGGGGTGAGCAGCTGCTTGAAGGCCACAGCCTTGGCCGCGATCACGTGCATGAGCGGTCCGCCCTGCGAGCCGGGGAAGACCGCCGAATCGATCTTCTTCGCGAACTCCTCGCGGCAGAGGATCAGGCCGCCCCGGGGGCCGCGCAGCGTCTTGTGAGTGGTGGTAGTCACCACGTGGGCGTGCTCCACCGGGTTGGGATAGAAGCCGGTGCAGGAGAGGCCGGCGAAGTGCGCCATGTCCACCATGAACAGCGCGCCCACCTCATCCGCGATCTGCCGGAAGCGGGCGAAGTCCAGGGTCCGCGGGTAGGCGGAGTAACCGGCCACGATCAGCTTCGGGCGGTGCTCACGGGCCTTGGCGGCCACGTCTTCGTAGTCTACCAGGTCCGTCTCCGGGCTCACGCCGTAGGCCACGAAGTGGTAGAGCTTGCCGGAGAAGTTGACCGGCGAGCCGTGCGTGAGGTGACCACCTTCCGCCAGCGACATCCCCAGCACGGTGTCGCCCGGCTGGATGAGCGCCATGTACGCGGCCTGGTTGGCCTGGGCGCCGGAGTGCGGCTGCACATTGGCATGCTCCGCCCCGAACGCGGCTTTGATGCGGTCCCGCGCCAGGTTCTCGGCTACGTCCACCTCTTCGCAGCCGCCGTAGTAGCGCTTGCCCGGGTAGCCTTCCGCGTACTTGTTCGTCAGCGCGCTGCCCATTGCCTCGAGCACGGCCGGCGCCACGAAGTTCTCGGAGGCGATGAGCTCGATCTTCTCTCGCTGGCGGGCTTCCTCACGCCGGATGACGTCGTAGATCTCCGGATCGTACTGCTGCAGCGACGACACGACGGTCCTCCCAATCAAAACAAAAAGGCAGCCGGAAGGAACGGGTCCTCCCCCTGCCTTTGCCCAGGCGAGCGGCTAGCATCTCCCGGCGTGCTCCCCGGTGGTTGACCACCTCATTCTCGCCAGTCGCACGCGGGCGTTCTCGTTGTCCCCTCATTGTAGCCATGAGGCCGGGCGAAACGGCAACACCCGGGCGGGGAACGGCGCCCGGCGCGGCGCCTGTGGCGACCGGGCTTGCAGTTTTCAGACACTCGCTTAGGAGGAAAACGGAGGATTTCCGGCGAAGAACCGCGAAGAGTGGCCGTTTGGTAACTGCGCCGCCGGGCATGTGCTAACCCCGCCTCGCCGTACTGCAATCTTAGAAGTATCAGGAGCCGTAATGCGAAATCTCCATCGAACTACCTCGCTGATGATCGCCGCGCTGGGCGCGCTGGCTTTCACCGGTGCGAGCGGGCGGGCGACGGCCCAATTTGCGGCCCGGGGCGCTTCGGTGCGGGGAAGTCGCGTGCGGAGCGCCCCCGTTACCCGCGTGGTGCCGCCGGCGGTGCCGCCGGCTGCGCCGCGCTATCGGCGCGATGGCGTGGTGGCGGACGAGCGGCTGCGCTACGTAACAGCCCTGGGTGATCTCAACCGGGACAACACGCCCGACTTCGCGGTGGGCGCCAGCGCGGGCCGGGGCTACGTGCTGCTCTGCTCCGGGGTGGACGGCGCGGTGCTCCGCCAGATCGACGGCGAGGCGACCGGCGATCGGTTCGGCGTGATCGCGCCGGCCGGGGACTTCAACCGGGACGGTTTTCCGGACCTCCTGGTGGGTGCGCCGGGGCACGCCAGCGCGGGGCGTGCGGACAGCGGGAAGATCTACGTCTACTCGGGCGACCTGAACGACCCGACCCCGCTTCTGATCGCTGTGGACGGCCCTACCGCCGGTGAGAACATGGGAGCCTCCGTGGCCGCGGCCGGGGACGTGGACGGCAACGGGCAGATCGATATCCTGGCGGGCGCGCCGAGCGCCACCGTAGCGGGAGGGGCGAATGCCGGGTGCGTTTACCTGTGGAGCGGCAGCAACGGCACGGAGCTGCGTCACTGGGACGGCGAGACCGCCGGGGACCGCTTCGGCGAGGTGGTCGCTTCGGCCGGGGACGCGAACCGGGATGCCCGCATCGACTACGACGCGGACGGGAACGGCCGCTCGGACTTCATCGCTACCGCTCCCCGGTTCGATCCGGCCGGCCGCACCGATGCCGGGCGGGTGTACGTGTTCCGCAGCCTGAGCGCCGGGGCGAGCAACTACGCCGTGCCGGACGTGCTGGACGGCCTCGCCGCCGGTGACCTGGCCGGCGCGTCCGCGGCTTCGGTGGGCGACCTGAACGGGGACAACCAGAGCGACATCGTGATCGGCGCCCCGGGTGTGGGCGGCAATGACCGCGGCGCCCTGTACGTCCACTCCGGAGCGCTGGGTGTGGCGCTCTACTCCATCCCTGGGTCCGGCCTCCTGGCGGACGGCGATGGCTTGGGCGAGTCCGTGGCCGGCGTGGGAGACGCGAATGGTGACGGAACCCCGGACTTCATCTCCGGCGTGCCCAACCGCAACAGTGGCGCCGGTGGAGCGCTGGTGTTCTCCGGTTGGGATGGCAGCCTGTTGGTAGGCTTCAACGGCTCGGGCACCGGCCAGCGTTTCGGCGCGGGGGTAGCCGGGGCCGGCGACCTGAATAACGACGGGCGCACCGAGCTGCTCATCTCCCTGCCGCTGGCGGACACTCCGGCGCCCCTTTCCGAGGCCGGCATCGTCCTGATCCAGTACGTCCCCAACCAGCCCCCGGTGGCCCAGAACGACAATTTCACGATCAGTGAGGACCAGCCGCTCCTCATCCCGCTGCCGGGCGTGCTTTCCAACGACACGGATGCGGATCGGAACCCGATCACGGCGAGCCTCCTGTCCGGACCCCTCCACGGCGCGGTGACGCTCGCGTCGAACGGCGCGTTCGACTACACCCCGACGGCGAACTACTTCGGCAGCGACAGCTTCACCTACCGCGCCTTCGACGGGATCGATTTCAGCGCCCCCGCCACGGTCCAGATCACGATCAATGCGGTGAACGACCTGCCCGAGGCGCTCTCCGTAAACGTGACTACCCGCGAGGACACGCAGATCGGCATCACGCTTCTGGCGCCGGACGTGGAGAACGATCCGGTGACCTTCTCCCTGGCCACCAATCCCGCGCATGGTACCTTGAGCGGCACGCTGCCGAACTTGATCTACACGCCCGCGCCGAACTATTCCGGCCCGGACACGTTCACGTTCCACGGCAGCGATCCGTTCGGTACCGGTCCGGTGGGCACCATCACAATCTCGGTGACGCCGGTCAACGACGCGCCGTTCCTCTCGCTCACCCAGAGCCTGACGGTGATCGAGGACACCCCGACGGCATTGAACCTGGAGGGGACCGATCCGGAAGGCTCCCCGCTGTTCTTTACGATCGTGACCCCGCCCCAGCACGGCACGCTGAGCGGCGGCCCAGGTCGAGGACGCACGTACACGCCGGCGCTGAACTACACCGGCGCGGATAGCCTGCAGTACACCGTGAGCGACGGGACGTTGGAGAGCCCGCTGGCCACGGTGAATATCACCGTCACTCCGGTGAACGACGCCCCGGTGGCGAACGCGCAGACCGTGTCGACGCCCTACCAGACTGCGGTGAACATCACGCTGACCGGCAGTGACGCGGAGGGGAGCCCGCTTGCCTATACGATCGTGGGGCAGCCGGCTCATGGCACGCTGTCCGGCAGCGGCTCCAGCCGCACCTACACGCCGGCTGCGCTCTACTTCGGCCCGGACACCTTCACGTTCAAGGTGAACGACAGCGCGCAGGACAGTGCGCCGGGTACCGTTACCATCAACGTTGCGCCGCCGCCGAACGAGGCGCCCACCGCCAACCCCCAGACGGTGACCACGCCGGAGGATAACGCGAAGGCGATCGTGCTCCAGGCCTCGGATCCGGATAGCAGCCCGTTCCCGCTGGTGTACACCATCGTCTCCGCGCCCACCCACGGGACGCTCTCCGGGACGGCGCCGGACCTGCTCTACACGCCCGCGGCGGACTACAACGGCGCCGACACATTCACGTTCAAGGTATTCGACGGGCTTGCGGACAGCAACACGGCGACGGTGACGGTGAACGTGAGCCCGGTGAACGATGCCCCGGTGGCCACCGGCCACACGCTCACCACGCCGGAGGACACCCCGCTCAACCTCGTCCTGGACGGCTTCGACGTGGACGGGGATGCGCTCACCTACACCATCATCAACCCGCCGGTGAACGGCACCCTGGCCGGCACGGACGGCTCGCGGATCTACACGCCGGCGGCCGAATACACCGGCAGTGACAGCTTCACCTTCCAGGTAAGCGACGGCATCACCACCAGCGCCGTGGTGACGGTACAGATCGTCATCCCCGCCGTGAACGATCGCCCGGTCGCCGCGAGCATGTCCGTGGTGGCGAAGCACTTCCGGACCACGTCCATCACCCTCCGC
>JAJFMS010000382.1 GCA_020696885.1 Armatimonadota bacterium
GCCGGAACCGGCGGGGCTATCTCATCACCACCAAAACGCTGCTCCTCGCCATCCAGGAAGGCTCCTGGTTCAACACGGAGACGCCGGAGGAACCGTCGAAGCTCAGTGCCTTCGACAAGCGCACCGGCGAGTTGGTGGGCGAGATCGATCTGCCCGCGCACGCTACCGGCGCCCCGCTCACCTACCTGGCCAACGGGAAGCAGTATTACGTCTTCCCGACTGGCGGCGGGTACCAGCCTGCGCAACTCGTGGCCGTAAGCCTGCCATAATCAAGGCATGCAGTTCATATCTCGCTGGCTGGTCCTCGCCCTGCTCTTCGTTCTCGTGGGGGCGAGCCCAGCCCCGGCCCAGGCTCCCCAGACGCCCGGTGAGCGCGTAGAAACCGCGCCCACCGGGCGGGGACCGGACGGAAGATCGCCGCGGCGAGGCCCGCGAGAGGGGCGCACGGGAACGCCGGCGGAGCGCCCGGAGCGCCCCGCCGGGCAGGAACGCGGGACTCCCGGGACCGGCGACCCGTCCACCCGTCCCCGCCGGGGCCGCCGGCCGCAGCAGCCGGCCGTCGCTCCGACCACCGGCACAGCGCCGGCTCAGCCGGAAGCACCCGCCGCTCCGCCCACCCCGTCCGGAGCGCCCGCGGGAAGCCCAACAGGAGGTCCCGCGACCAGCCCGGATACGATCCCACCGGTAGACACTCCGAAGGAGCCCGCACCGGTCGCGCCCGAGAAGCCGCTCACGGACCCCGCTACCCCTACCTCGCCCGCTCCGGCCCCCTCCAGCGGCGTGGCGCCGGAGACTCCGGCCGGCACCGCACCCACCGGAGAGGCGGCACAGCCCGGAGAGGCGGCACAGCCCGCAGAGCGAACAGAGCCGTCCGCAGCTAACCCCTCGCCGGTAACCGTCCGCCCGGCCGGCAGTGCGGGCCGTGAGCCGGCAAAGACCGCGAGCACCCGGCCCGCGGCACGTCCTCGCAGCCAATCGCCCGTAGCAGTGGCGCAGACGGTGCTGGCAAGCTGGCGGGGTCTGTTTGAGCGGAGCCCGCTCGGCTTCAACCGCACGACCCTTGCCCTGGCCGTTCAGGACGTGGCCCTGGTGGGCAAGACCATAGCCACGCCGCGCGACGCCGCGGCCCGAGCCGCTACCCTCGGCTGGGGATACT
The DNA here is from genome assembly GCA_020696885.1 of Armatimonadota bacterium. Next base: position 1,157 of record JAJFMS010000382.1, read on the forward strand.
GGCTCTCCGCACTGTCGCTGCTGCTCCTGGTGGCCGGCGGTGTCGGCATTGAGCAGGGGCGGCCCCGGGTCTGGGAGGGCTTCTGGACCCGGCTGGAGGCAGCCACTTCCCGGTTGCCGCTCCCCCGGCTCCTGCTGCGCCAGGCCCGCGCGGCTGCGGTGCCGCTGTTCATCCTCCTGGCCTGGTCCATCGCCGGCCTGTTCACGGCTGCCGAGTCGCCGTGGTTTACGCTGGCCCAGGCCCTGCTGGCGATCTGGGTGGCGTACCGCGTGCTGGACCACTTGCTCCCCGGTCCGGAGCGCGACAGTGAGGCGGAGGACCCCCCAGCGCCACTCACGCTCCTGCGCGTGCCGCTGCACCGCCTGCTGGTCTTCTCCGCGGTCTGGCTGGGCGGTTGGCTGGCGATGGACCTGCTGGAGTACCGGCCGGAGGTGGCAGCCCTGTGGATTGCCGCCGGGCACTTTGTGCTGGTGCTGCTGGCGTTCCTGATCCTGGTGCGGCGACGGTTGTTGGCCAGTCTGCTGCCCTATTATGAGCACGGCATCTTTCCCCGGCTTGCCAAGATCGGCGCCACCCTCTACACGCCGCTCGTCTACTTCTCCCTGCTGATCGCGCTCCTCTGGGTGGTGGGTTACCAGAACCTGGCCTCGGTGTTCCTGGCCCGGAGCTGGGCGCTGGTGGGTATCTGGCTCTTCGCCTTCGTGCTGTTCCACAGCCTGACCCGCGTGGCGGAGCGGTCCATCGACCCGGCCCGCGAGTACCCGCTGCGGCGCGAGGCGCTGCTGGTGGCCATGCAGCGGCTGTTTGGGTTCGTGCTGCTGGTCTTCGTCTACGTGCTCAGCCTGCGCGTGGTGGGGCTCTGGGCGCCGTGGCGTCACCTTCGCGAGCAGACGTGGCTGACGGCCGGCAGCATCCACCTGACCGGAGACGGCCTCTGGATCAGCGTGCTGGTGACGGTGTTCCTGGTCCTGGTGTCCCGCTGGCTGCAGGCCACCCTGGACTACTACGTCTACCCGCGGATGGGGATCGGGCCTGGGGAAGCCTACGCGCTCAACCGGCTGCTCCACTACGCGATGATGGTGGCGGTGGCCCTGCTCGTGCTCAACAACCTGGGCCTCTCGCCCACCAGCCTGGCGCTGGTGGCGGGCGGGCTGAGCGTGGGGTTGGGCTTCGGGTTGCAGAACATCGCCAACAACCTGGCGAGCGGGCTCATCCTGCTCACCAGCCGCCAGGTGCGCCAGGGCGACCTCATCAGCGTGGGCGACCAGACCGGCGTGGTCCGGGAGGTGAACCTGCGCGCCACCACGGTGACCACCGGCGACAACCTGGACCTCTTGATCCCCAATTCCAAGCTGCTCGAGGAGACGCTGATCAACTGGACGCACGGCACCAGCCACGTGCGCCTCAAGGTCCCGTTCGGTGTGGCTTACTCCCAGGACCCGGCCGCCGCGGAGGCCGCGGCGATGGAAGTGGCGGTAGCACATCCGGAGGTGCTGGAAGAGCCGCCACCCGAGGTCTGGTTCCGTACCATGGGCGGCAGCGCCCTCGAGTTCGACCTCGCCGTGTGGATCGATCTCAAAACCAGCATCCGGCCCCGCGTGGTCAGCCAACTCCTCCACGCGCTGTTCCGCACCTTCCAGGAGCGCGACATCGAGGTGCCCTTCCCACAGCAGGATGTTCACCTACGCTCCGGTATCCCCTGGGAGGCGCTGCTCCAGTCGCTCCGAGGATCGGGGAGCACGCCACCGGAGCGGGAAAGGGTGGGGACCGAGAAAGAGAAAGAGTAAGAGTAAGATTCTGGGCGCAGACCAGCGTGCTGGGAGGCGTTCCGAGCACGGTAGGAGATCCCTCGGCTGGAACACGTACGACGCGCTGGGGCTCGTACCGCCTCGGGATGACCCTTGTTGGGAAAGACGGCGAGGCGCGGGGGCGGCGGCAACGCGTGGGCCGACGGTAGAGGAAGGCCCGTTCACGGGCGTTCGGTCGGATAGGCAGGTCCGTTCACGGCCTGCCGGGGCTGGATCGCGGCGCCCCGGCCACCTCGCAACGCCAACCACCGGCGGCTGCCGCGCGTGTCCCAACACCGAACACCGAACACCGAACACCGAACACCGAACACCTACCCCAGGATCTCCCGGATCACCCGGCCGTGCACGTCAGTGAGGCGCCGCTGGATGCCGTTGTGGTAGAACGTCAGGCGCTTGTGGTCTACGCCCAGCAGGTGCAGGATCGTGGCGTGGAAGTCGTAGACGCTTACCGGGTCGACCGTGGCCTTCCAGCCGACCTCGTCCGAGGAGCCGTAGGAGACCCCGTGCTTCAGCCCCGCCCCGGCGAGCCAGGCGGTGAACGTTTCCGGGTTGTGGTCCCGGCCGGTGCTCAGCTTGTCGGCGTCGGACTGGGCGAATGGGGTGCGGCCGAACTCCGTGTTGAGCACCACCAGTGTGTCGTCCAGCATGCCGCGCTGGCGGAGGTCCTTCAGCAGTCCGGCGATCGGGCGGTCGATGCGCTTCGCTTCGCGGGCGTGGTTGCCGGGCACGTTGTCGTGCGCGTCCCAATGCTGGTCCGCGCCGAACGCGCCGCCGCTCCAGAGCTGCACAAACCGGACTCCGCGCTCCAGCAGGCGCCGGGCCAGGAGGGCGCTTCGCCCGAACTCCGCGCACTCGGGCCGGTCCAGGCCATAGAGCGACCGGACGGGACCGCTCTCCTTCTCCACGTCCACGGCCTCCGGCACTGCCAGCTGCATCTTCGCCGCCAGCTCGTAGCTGCGGATCCGGCTGGCGAGGGCATCCTCGCCGCCGCGCTCGGCCAGGTGCTTGCGGTTCAGCTCCGCCAGGGCCTCGAAACGCGCCCGCTGGGCCTCGCCCGCCAGCCCCGAAGCGGGCTGGAGGTCCCGGATGGCGGGGCCGCGAGAGCTGAGCATTACGCCCTGGTGACGCGCCGGCAGGAACCCGCTGGTCCAGTTGTTCGCCCCGCCGGTCGGCACGGAGCGGCTGTCCGGCAGCACCACGAACGCGGGGAGGTTGTCCGCCTCGCTGCCCAGCCCGTAGGAGAGCCACGCCCCGGCGGTAGGGAAACCGAGGGCGCGGAACCCGGTGTTCGCTTCGTAGGTGGCCGGGGTGTGGTTGCCGGTGCCGGAGTACATGGAGCGCAGCAGGGTGAGCTCATCCGCCACCCCGGCGATCTCCGGAAAGAGGTCGGAGATCCAGAGGCCGCTCTGCCCTCGCTGCCGGAACGGAAAGTGCGGCTGGTGCAGCAGCCCCACCTTGCCGAACAGCGGGTCCGGCTTCTCGCTGGTGGGCATCGTCTTGCCGTGGTACTTGATCAGCTCCGGGCGGTAGTCGAACGAGTCGACCTGGCTGAGCCCGCCCTGCAGGAAGATCTGGATCACCCGCTTCGCCCGGGCCGGATGGTGCGGCGGCGCATCGGCCGCGTCTGGCGCCACCGGGGTTGCGCCGGCCTCGCGCTGAAGGAGGGACGCGACCGCGATCCCGCCCAACCCGGTGCTGAAACGGGAGATCAGGTCCCGCCGGGAGAGCGGGCGATCGAACCCGGTGCAAGAGCGGCAGCGGCTCACGACGTTACCTCAGTCCACATACAGGAACTCGTTGGTATTGAACAGCACGAGGCAGAGCTGCGCCAGCCCGAGCCGCCCCGCAAACCGCTCACCGAACTGGTGCTCGTCCGCGGCGGCGTCCCGGCCCAGCGCCAACTGGTAAGCCCGGGAGATCTGGCGGCTCTCCGTGCGGCGAGGCGTGGAGACGGACGGCTCCGGGCAATCGAGGGCATCCAGGAACGGGCTCGTCCCGGCGCGGACACTCATGCGGTACAGCGTGCGCCGGTTGAACTCCGGACCGACGGCATCGAAGGTGGTGTACTGCTCGTTGTCGCCGTGGCTCTTGGAGGTCCAATCGCGATAGCCGGGGCCGCCGATCCGCGGATCGAGATCGCCGGAGAGGAAGAGCACCGCGTCCCGGAACGACTCCGCCTCCAGCCGCCGCGGGTTCTGCCGCCACAGCAGCCGGTTCTCCGCGTCCGCCTTCATCCCCACCGCCCGTGGCCGCGACGCCTGCTGGTAGGTGCTGGAGAGCAGGATCAGGCGGTGCAGCCGCTTCAGGGACCACGGGGAGGCGGAGGAAACGGGGGACTGGGGAAATGAGGAAATGGGGTGCACGTCCCCCTGGCTCCCCTCATTTCCCCGCTTCCCCGTTTCCCCGTTTCCCTGCACCAGCGCACTCGCGAGCCAGTCCAGCAGCTCCGGGTGGCTCGGCCGGCCTCCGTTGTAGCCGAAGTCGTTGGGCGTTCGCACGAGGCCGGCGCCGAAGTGGCCAGTCCAGAGGCGGTTGACCATAACGCGGGCCGTAAGCGGGTTGCGCGGGTCGGTGATCCAGGCGGCGAGGGCTTTCCGGCGCTCGGCTTCCGGTGCGTCGGTGGGGAGCCTCCATTCCGCGGTCACGCCGGCCACCGCGGCGATACCGCCGGGCGCCACCACTTCCCCCTTCCGGCGGAAGTCGCCGCGGGCGAGGAGGTGGAACGGCCCGGGCTGCTTTGGCACGCTGAGGTGCGCCGGACCTCCGGAGAGGAGCCGGGCTCGGCTCTCCAGCCGCGCCTGCTCCGCGCGCACCTGCTCCGCGGCCGGTCCGGGAGAGAGCCCCTTGAGCCGCTCCTGGAGCGACGCGATTTGCCCGGAAAGCGCCTCGCGCTCCCGCTCCGCCGCAGCCTTCCCGGCCGGCGAGAGACTCTCCCGCTCCGCTCCGTGATAGGTGCCGCCCAG
>JAJFMS010000383.1 GCA_020696885.1 Armatimonadota bacterium
CGCGGCGTACGTGTCCCCAGCGAGGGATCTCCTACCGGGTTTGGAACGCCTCCTGGAGCGCGGCGGGGCTGTGATGGCAGGCGACCTGCTGCGCCCGCAGCACGAGCCAGAAGGCGTTCTAGACTCGGGGGTAAGATCCCTCGAAGGTTGGCGGGTTGCTTCGCGCCGAGCACGTACCGCTCGGGATGACCGGCTTTTTAGGGCTTTCCGGTGTTCGGGAAGCGAGGGCTCCTGGCTTCAGGAAGCATCTTCGCGCGGTTGCAGGAGTCCCGCGATCCAGCGGGCCGGTACCGACCAGAGGTGTTGGTGGAACCCGCGCCCGCTGAACTGCCGCTCTTCTGACAACCGATCGTATTACTGCCGTAGGGTGACCGGATGCCTGGGAGTAATCCCTATAGCAGGATCTCCTTGCGCACCACCGCGTCACCCTCCGGGCCGATCAGGCGCTGCTGCAGCCCCTGGAACGGGTAGCTCAGCTTCCAGGGATCCAGGCCCATCAGGTGCAGCACGGTCGCCTGGAGGTCGTGGATGCTGGTCTTGCCTTCCGTGATGAAGTAGCCCAGCTCATCCGTGGCGCCGTGGGTGACGCCGCCTTTGATCCCCGCGCCGGCCATCCACACCGTGAAGCAGTGCGGGTGGTGGTCGCGCCCCAGGAACTTGGAGCCGCCGCGGGCCTCGTTCATGGAGGTGCGGCCGAACTCGCCGCCCCAGATCACCAGCGTCTCGTCCAGCAGGCCGCGGGCCTTCAGGTCCTGCAGCAGCCCCGCGATCGGGCGGTCGATCTCCTTGCACTTGCGCGGGAACTGGGTCATCAGGTCGTCGCCGGCACCGGTGCCGTGGATGTCCCAGCCCCAGTCGAAGAGCTGCACGTACCGCACGCCGCGCTCCACCAGCCGCCGGGCCAGGAGACAGTTGTTGGCGAACGAGGCCTGTCCCGGCTGCGCGCCGTACAGCTCGCGCATCGGCGTCGGTTCCTTGCTGATGTCCATCGCGTCCGGCACGGACATCTGCATCCGGAACGCCAGCTCATACTGCTCGATGCGGGTGAGCGTCTCCGGATCGCCGGCCTGCTGGAGCTCCAGCTCGTTCAGCTTCTTGAGCGTGTCCAGGCTGCGCCGCCGGACCTCCCGATCGATGCCCTTCGGATTGCTCACGTAGAGGATCGGATCGCCGGTGGTGCGGCACTGCACGCCCTGGTAAACGCTGGGCAGGAAGCCGGTGCTCCAGAGGCCCTTGCCGCCGGTGGGGTCCGTCCCGCCGCTGATCAGCACCACGAAGCCGGGCAGGTCCTGGCTCTCGGAGCCCAGGCCCCAGGTGATCCATGAGCCCATGGCGGCGTTGCCGGACCGGGGGGTGCCGGTGTACAGGAACAGCTCCGCGGGCGCGTGGTTGAACTGGTCCGTCCACATCGACTTGATGAACGCCAGCTCATCCGCGTGCCCGCTCAGCATCGGGAGGTGCTCGGTGATCCAGGCGCCCGACTTGCCGTGCTGCGCAAACTTGTGCGGGGTGCCCAGCAGCTTCGGCACGCCCTTGATGAAGGCGAAGCGCTGGTTCTTCAGCAGCTCCTGCGGACACTCCTGCATGTGCAGCTCCACCAGCTTCGGCTTGTAGTCGAAGAGGTCGAGCTGGGGCGGCGCCCCAGACATGTGCAGGTAGATAACGTTCTTCGCCTTGGGCGTGAAGTGCGGCTTCCGCGGCGCCAGCGGGCTAGTGGGGCGGACTACCGGCCCACCGGCCGCGCTCCCTTCCCGGGCGAGGAGCGAGGTGAGCGCCATCGCGCCGAGGCCTACGCCGGAAGACCGCAGGAACTCCCGCCGGGTCTTCGTGCGTGCGGATCGTAGCCGAAAATCCATCCTCGTCCCTCCACTGGCCTCGCCAACGCTTACCAGCTAGTTCGACGCGGGCGCGCCGGCGCCTCCTGCATGAGCCCTCAGCCCGGGATTACGTCCACCCGGTACCGCTTCCCCCGGTCGTCCGTCGCTTCCACGCGGAAGCGAGGTCCCCGGCCGCCGATGCAGGCCTGGATCACCAGCTCCGTCACCCGTGCGGGCGGCACCCCTTCGTCGCGCAGGTGCGCGGAGAGGTTCGCCGCATACCACTCCACGGACTTCCGGAGCGGCCCCGGGTACTCGCCCCCCGGCTCGATCGCCCCCTCCGGAAATCGGAACCGCAGCTCGCCGCCCTCACGCCGCGGCAGGAGGCTCCGGATCACGTCGATCACATACTCGTCATCCACGTAGTTCAGCAAGCTCAGGAACGAGTGCGCAAAGTTGTGGATGGCCGACCGGATGCGCTTGTAACCCACGATTGAATGCGTTGCCCGCCGGTGGCTTCCGATTGAAGCTCTACCTCTCTATACGGATTTCGGGTCCGGATGGGTCCACGGCTTCCGATAGGCGCGCCGCAGCAGCCGCGTGGCCTCTGCGTCCCCCTTCACTACCTGCTTCACCGGGTCGTAGGCCAGGCTCCGGTCGAGCTGCATGGAGAGGTTCGCCAGGATGCAGCTCGCGGTGGAGATGTGGCCCTGCTCGATGTCCGCCACCGGGCGCCCGCGCTTCTCGATGGCCCGGAGCAGGTCTTGCATGTGCCAGCGGACCGCCGAGGCCACGTGGCGCTCCAGGTCCTTTTCCGTGCGGTCTTCCGGATACTTCTCGTACTCGAACAGCGGCTCGCCGTGGAGCGAAGTTCCCGGCCCCAGAGGGGTGAAGTCGTAGCCGTTGACGCTCAGCTTCAGGGTGCCCTTGTCGCCGTAGATGGTAGCGCCCCAGGGGACCTTCGGGTCGGCCGCTTCCCCCCAGGTGCGGTGCTGCCATACCATCTTCAGGTCGCCGAAGTCAAAGGTGGCGCTCTGGGTGTCGCTGATATTGGCCTTGCTGTTCTTCTGCACCAGGATGCCGCCGCTGGAGGAGACACTGGCCGGCCAGCCCAGGTCCAGCATCCAACGCACCATGTCCAGCATGTGGATGCACATGTCGCCCACGATGCCGTTGCCGTACTCCGTGAACGCCCGCCACCGCCGTGGATGGATCAGCGAGTTGTACGGGCGCATCGGCGCGGGTCCGGTCCACATCTCGTAGTCCAGGTTGGCGGGCGGCGCGCTGTCCGGCGGGTTCTCCTGGGCGCGCATGTGGTAGTAGCAATAGACCTCCACGTGGCCGATCTTCCCCAGCTTCCCCTCTTTCACCACGCGGTCCCGGGCTTCTACCAGGTGCGGGGTGCTGCGCCGCTGGGTGCCCACCTGCACCACGCGCTTGTATTTGCGCGCGGCCGCCAGCATCGCCTCGCCTTCCACCACGTCCACACTGATCGGCTTCTGGACATAGATGTCCGCCCCGGCTTTCGCCGCCTCGATCATCGTGAGCGCGTGCCAATGGTCCGGCGTGCCGATGAGCACGATGTCGAGGTCCTTCTGCTTCAACATCTCCCGGTAGTCCGAGAAGGTGCGCGGCTTTTTCTTCGACGCCTGCCTCCCCGCGACGATGTCCGCGGCCTCGGAGAGCATCTGCCGGTCCACGTCGCACAGGGAGACCACCTCCACCGGCGCCACCTGGATCAGGCGGAGGAGATCCACCTTGCCGTACCAGCCGCAGCCGATCAGTCCCACCCGGGGCTTGCGATCCGCGAACTCGGCGCCGTACGCGCCGGAGGCAGAGGTCAGGACCAGGCCGGCTCCGGCCTGCAGCAGTTCTCGTCGGTTCATCATTGGCTCCGCGGGAAAGGGGCAGTCATCGCACCGGTGTGAAGTTTGGGCGGAGAGGCCGGTGCTCCCTCCGTGGTTCATCGGAGACCCCGCCTCAGCCAACGTTGTTGGAGGGGCCGGAGACCCCACCCCGCCCTTCGGGCACCCCTCCCCAACGTTGTTGGAGAGGGGCCGTGGATCGGAGGGGAGGGCCGATGCTCGTCAGTCCCGTCTGCCACCCCTCTCTGCGTCCTCTGTGTCTCCCATCCGGGCACGCTGCGTTAATCCCCGGGCCGCACTACGGCTCCTGTAGTACGCGCGGGTAAACCTTCACGGTCTGCCACTTCCGCAGTTCTACCTTCCCCGGTGGGAAGTTCCGCGGCTTCGAGACGTCGGAGGCGCGGCAGTAGTGCACGTCCACCTTGCCGCGCGCGTCGCGGGCCTTTGAGTGGTATGCCGCCAGCGCGGCGGCTCGCTCGATCACCGGCCGGGGTACTGCGGCCAGGCGTTCCGGGTTGCGGATCACCACATGGCTTCCCGCGTAGCCGGCGGCGTGGAGCCAGAAATCGTGGGGATCCGCCACGCGGGTAGTGAGCTCGTCGTTCTGGCGCGCGCCCTTGCCCACCAGCACCTCGAACCCGTCGATGGTGAACGTGTGCCATCCGCTGCTCGAACTCGTCTCGCGCTCCACGCCTTGTTTCCTCTCCCAAGCGCGATCGCTGGTTACTCGCCCAGCGGCAGCACCTGCTGGCTCAGCATTGCAGAGCCCCCGCCAGCCTCGCATTCACCGCGCGACTGCTCACGCAGCCACCGTCCCAGCACTGCTAGCACGTGCGCCTGCTCGTCGGCGGTGAGTGCGGCGCCTCGCGGGATGCCGTGCCACTTTTCCAGGCAGCCGCGGCAGCAGGTAGCGGTCGCGTGCTGAGCGACGAACGCCGGATGGTTGCGGAACGGGGTCTGCTTCCCATCGTTGGCGGGCGCGGCGGGCGCGAGGCGCTGCTCGACGAACGCCCGCGCATGTTCCAGCACCTCCGGCAGGCCCTTCTGCCGGAGGTATTCTAACTCACGACCCCGCAGGCGGAACCGGCGCCGGAAGGCGGACCGGTCGAGCGCGGTGAAGAGCGGGTCCAGCGGATCGGGAGACATGGATGCAGATTGCCCGCGAAACACGCGAAAGGGCACGAAAAGGGGAGGGAATAACCGCAGA
>JAJFMS010000384.1 GCA_020696885.1 Armatimonadota bacterium
CGCACCAAGAACCGCAAGACCGACCGCGGACGTCCGCCGTTCGTGAAGTTCGTCTGGGGACAGAACTGGAGCTTCCGCGCGGTCATCCAGAGCATCTCCCAGCGCTTCACCCTGTTCCTCCCGGACGGCACCCCGGTGCGGGCGATCATGGACGTGACCTTCCTGCAGATGGAGGAGGCCTCCTTGAAGCAGAACCCCACCTCCGGCGGTGGCCCGGAAGTGAAGTGGTACGTCGTCCGGCCCGGGGACACGCTGGCGAGTATCGCGTACGCGGAGTACCACAACCCCAACCTGTGGCGCCGAATCGCGGACCAGAACAGCCTGGAGAACCCGCTGGTCCTCATGCCGGGCCAGGAGCTGCAGCTTCCGCCGCTGGACTGATACCGGGGCCTGGAGAACGAACCGATGCCGGATTACGACGCGATCCTTTCCCACTTCTATCTAACGGTGGACGGCCAGGAGCTCTCCGAGGACGACCGGGCGGACATCCTCGAGATCATGGTGGAGAACAGCCTGCACCTCCCGGACCTGTTCACGATTCGACTATCCGATCCCGATTTCGAGTGGATCGATCGGGACCAGTTCAAGTGCGGCGCAAAGGTGGTGATCTACGGCGGCTACGAAGGCAGCGGTCTGTCCCGCATCTGCGCCGGCGAAGTCACCGCCGTCGAGATGGATCTCAATGCCGCCACCACGCCCACCATCCTGGTGCGCGGCTACGACCTCTCTCACCGCCTGCAGAAGGGGCGGCTCAGCCGCTCCTTCGTGAAGATGAAGGACAGCGAGATCGTGCAGCAGATCGCCGGCGAGGCCGGGATTAGCTGCCAGGCGGATAGCAGCGGCCCGGCCCCCGAGTACGTGTTCCAGAACAACCAGACAAATTGGGAGTTCATCCAGGAGCGCGCTCGCCGGCTCGGCTTCGAATGCTTCGTCTCCGACGATGACAAGCTGCGGTTCCGGAAAGCCCAGAGCGGGGGACTGGAGACGGTGCCGCTGCAGTGGGGCATGAACCTCCGCGCCTACCGCCCCCGCATCAGCGCCGCCCGCCAGGTAGGGCAGGTGGTGGTGATGGGCTGGGACCCGAAGTCCAAGAAAGAGATCATCGCGCAGACCAGCAGCGCCAACGGCGCCCCAAAGGTGGCCGCGGAGACCGGTCCGGACATGGCCAAGCGCGCCTTCCAGGGACCCAAGATGATCGTGGTGGACCGCCCGGTCCACACCCAGGATGAAGCCGACAAGATGGCGGCCTCCATCTTCGAAGAGCTGGCGCAAGACTTCCTAACCGCAGAGGGCGTGGCGCTGGGCAACCCGGCGCTCAAGGCCGGCACGAAAGCCGAAATCAAGAACCTCGGCACCAAGTTCAGCGGCTCCTATTACGTCACGTCCACCACGCACACCTGGAACCCGGAAGAGGGCTACATGACCTCGTTCATGGTGGGCGGGAAGCATCCGCAGACCATTACGGACCTACTGGGCGACGCAGGCGGCGGCGACCGCAGCGGCAAGAGCGTGCTCAACCCGGCGGGCGGCAACATCGTGGTGGGCGTGGTCACCAACAACGTGGACCCGGAAGGCCTGGGCCGCATCAAAGTGAAGTATCCGTGGCTGGTAAAGGGCCACGATAGCCACTGGGCCCGGCTCTCCACCCCCATGGCGGGCCCGGGACGCGGCTTCTACTGGATTCCCGAGATCGACGACGAGGTGCTGGTGGCGTTCGAACATGGGGACATGCACCGCCCTTACGTGATCGGCTGCCTCTGGAACGGCCAGGACCTCCCAATCAAGAAGAACGACGAGTGCGTGCAGGACGGCAAGGTAAACCTGCGCCTCATCCGCACTCGCTACGGTCACGACGTCATCCTGGATGACACCAAGGACAAAGAGAAGATCGTAATCAAGACGCCCTATGGCCATGTGGTGGAGATCGACGATACGAAGGGTGACCAGCACATCAAGATCAACACCAAAGAGGGGCACACGTACACCATGAGCGATCCCTCCGGCAAACGCTACGTGGAGGTCAAGACGAAGTACGGCCATAAGATGCGGATGGACGATGACAAAAAGAAGATCGACATCGAGACCAACGGCGGCCATAAGGAGACGATGGACGATGTCAGCCGCACCATCAAGATCGTCGACAGCAGCGGCACGGAAACGCTGACGATGGACGCCGCGCGCCAGGGAATCACGATGGAGGCCGGGATCGGCGGCATCACCATGAAGACCTCGGGCAACATCAAGATGGAAGCGATGATGAACCTCGAGCAGAAGGCCGGCATGGGGTGGAAGAGCGAAGCTACGATGCAGGCGAAGCTCGTCGGAAACCTCGGTGTCGATGTGGAAAGCCCGCTCATGGTGAACGTGAAGGGCCTGATGATCAACCTCAACTAAACCCATGGCGCGCTTCAACCGCATCGAGCTCGATGTCCCCGCTCACTGGCAGGACAGCTCCACCATTCAGCTCACCGAGCCGCCCTCCGACTGCCCGATCCCGGGCAGCATCCTGCTCATGCGTACGGAACTGGATCCGCAAGTGACCGCGGAAAGCGTGGGGCAGGCGATCATCCAGGGCTTGAAATCCGGCTTCGTAGGCTGCGACGTGCATACGTCCAAGGTCACCGAGATCGGCGGCCTTCCCGCCCACGAGGTGGACTTTCAGTGGTCCACGGACGGCGGGCAGGCCTTCCGCCGCCTCCAGGCGATCGTGGTCAACGGCCGGGAGTCGCTGATCGTCACCTGCACCGGCCTCGCCAGCGGATATGACCGGTACGAGCCGATGTTCCGCAAAGCCCTCAGCAGCCTGCGGCTGCTGCCCGTTCCCGCCTGAGAACCCCATGCCCACTCATCGCTACTCCGGGATGGTCATCGACGCCCCCGCCGACTGGAACGATCAGTCCTCGATCATCCTCGTAGGACCGCTCAATGTCCCGTTGCGCACCCAGCCACGCGTGCAGGTGACCCGGCGGCAGATGACCGACCCCACGCATCCCTCGGAAATGGCGGCGCATTACGTGGCCGGGTTACCTTCCGCGGTGGAGGGCTGTCGCATCCTGGAGGATGAGCCGCTCACCCTCCGCGGGCTACCGGCGCATCGGATCGTCTTCCAGATGCTGGGGGGCTCGCCTCCACCGAAGCAATGCCCGGCGTGCCAGGAGTATATGCCCGACGCGTTCAAATTCTGCGGCTACTGCAACGGCAAGCTCGGGCCGGCCCCCGATCCGCCCGGGGGCCCCGGCCCCACTTCCGCGGTCATCCGGATGCAGGTGTTCGCCACACGCGGGAATGAGCTGTTCGTGCTGACGTCGGACGTGGCGGCCGAGGCGTTCGCGCAGATCCGCCCGGCGCTGGACCGGATCATGAGCAGTTTCCGCTTCGAAAGCGAGAACTAGGAGCATCCCGATGGGAAAGCCAGCCGCCCGCATTGCGGATCCCACCTCCCACGGCACCCCGTTGGCGCCGGGGATCGGCAGCATCAACGTCTTTATCGGGAAGAAGCCGGCCTGGCGCGCCCAAGTCGATTTCCACGCCTGTCCGATCGTAAAGGGAGTGATCCCGGATGTGGGGGGGATGGTGATGCTCGGGTCCCTCGGCGTCTACACGAACCACATGATGCAGGCGCGAATGGGCGATATGGTGGTGGAGATCCCCGGCGGGCCGAACCCGATCGTGGTGGGCGCTCCAAACGTGATGGTGGGCGAGATCCGCCCCGGCAGCACCGTCTCGCCGCCGAACATCGTGCTGGTGCCGAAGGTCTCGGCGGCCACGGCCGGGCCCACTGGTGCCGGCGCTCAGCAGCGCGCCGCGGCGTTAGCCCACGGCGGCGCCGGAGGAACCGCGCAGGGCAAGACCATGCAGGCGGCAAAAAAAGCGGCCGCCCCGTTCGCGAAGAAATGCCCGCTGACAAAGTAAACGGCACTCCTCTCCATGACCGCACTCGATCCGCTCCGCGAGCTACCGCCCCTCCTTGACCCCGCCCTGACCGACCAGGCGCGGCGCGGTCGCCTGTACGCGATCCTGGACGCCTGTGACCAGCCGCTCGTGCCGGAAAAGGTGTGGGAACTGGGCGAAGAGCGCGCGGTGAGTCTGTACCGCGATGAAGCGGAGCTGGAGTTCTGGGATATCGCCCCCTACCTGGTCCGCGTGGACCTGGAGCTTCTGGACTGGGTGTACGAGCACCTGTGGAGAGAGCCGTGGGGGATCTTCGTCACCTCCGGCGCCGGCCTTCCGGTCCTCCGCACTCACTTCCGGCACTTCCTGCTGGTGAAGGATCCGGACGGCGACGAGATGTACTTCCGGTTCTACGACCCCCGCGTGCTGCCGGCCTACCTCGACTCCTGCACCGCGGAGGAGCGCGGCGTGTTCTTCGGTCCGGTTGAAGCCTTTGCCGCCGAGAACCCCCGGACCGGACACGTCCAGCACCTGGCGCGGGAGGGCCGCGCCTGATGCTCCGCATCCGCCCTGGACAGATGACCGCGCTCCAGCGCGTGCCGGAAGACGAGTACCTGGAGCGGGTCATCGACCTGCTCCGAGACACATTCTCCGAGGCCGCGTCCGACACCCGGGAGGAGCTGCGCCCGGAGACGGAGCGTCAGATCCGCAAGGCCCGCGGCTATGGCCTGGAGACCGAGCGACAGATCGCGGTCTACGTGCTCACCGCGGTGCGCATTGGCCCGGAGTTCGACGTGCAGCAGGCCCCGGCGCGGGAAGTGCTCGGCAGCAAACAGTACACGCCGGACCAGAAGGTCGAGTGGCTGGAAGCCTGGGCGGATTGGGTGCTCACCACCATGGCGGAGGCGGGACACCTATGAAGCTCTGGGATATCGCGAAGGACGTCGGAAGAAAGATCGGCGAGTTTCTCGGCTTCATCGAGCCCAAACAGC
>JAJFMS010000385.1 GCA_020696885.1 Armatimonadota bacterium
TCAAAAGATTCTCCGGACCGTGCGTGAAGCGCTGATCAACTGGGGCGTGGTAGCCCGCCCATCTTTCCACCTGCGGCGCCACCCCGCAGGCACCACGCGGGCGCGGCTCACGGGCCGGGGCACCTGCCGACGGATGCGTCACGTCTCCCTGCAGCGCCTGCTGCGGTAAGAGGCGGGCTGGTCGGGCTCCCCGGAGTGGAGCCCGGTTAAGCAAACAACTGTTCGCAGGCCCCGGGAATATGCATCTGTTTGCATGTTCCCCGGGGCTTTTTGCGTACCCGGGGGATGGGGTCGTGAAAGAGTAAGTAAGAGTAAGATCCAATCCCAACACCCAACACCCAAACAGAGGAGCCCTCGTGCCGTTCGGCGCACCTCTCGAAGGAAGAGGAGGGATGCCAGTATGCGCGGTCGACGTTGGGTGGTTCCGGGAGAAGGTCAGGTCCGGCTAGAGGCGTTCGAGGTGCCGCAGCCGGGGCCGGGGGAGATCAGGGTTCGCACGGAGGCCAGCCTCGTCAGCGCCGGGACGGAGTTGGCGATCTACACCGGCATTCACCAGGGGCTTTCGAACCCGAACGTCACCTGGCCGAAGTATCCGCAGGTGATGGGGTACATGGCGGTGGTGCGGGTTGAGGCCGTGGGCTCGGGGGTGGAAGATTATCGCCCCGGAGACCGGCTGCTCACCTCCACCGGGCATGTTAGCCACGCAGTTCTCACCGCGGAAGAGCGGGTGCGGGAGCCGATGTGGCGGCTCCCCGAGACAGGGCCGGCGCACCGGCTGGTGTTCGCGCGGATGGCCAAGACTGCAGCAACGGCGCTGACGCGGGTGGACGCTACCTTTACCCGGAGCGTGGCGGTGGCCGGCCTGGGGATCATCGGGCAAGTGACGCTGCGGCTGTTCGAAGCGGCGGGAGCCTGGCCGATCGTGGGGATCGATCCGGTGGCGTTTCGCCGGGAGGCCGCGCTCCGCGGCGGGGCTGCGGCAGCGCTTGATCCGAAGGAGGGCGATACCACGGGGGCCCTGCGCAAGGTTCTTCCCCACGGGGCGGATATCGTCATCGACTCCACCGGCTGGGCCAGCGCTCTGCCCGGTGTGATGGCGCTGGCGTGCGACGGTGGCTCGGTGGTGGTGCTGGGGAGCCCACGCGGCACCGCGCCGGACGTGGACTTCTACCGGGATGTGCATCGCCGCAGCCTGCGCGTGGTGGGCGCTCACGACAGCGGCATCGGGTCGGCCGTGGTCGAGAATTTTCCGTATACAAACGACCGGGTCGTGCCGGCGCTGGTGGATTGGGTGGCCCGAGGCAAGGTGCCGGTAGACGACCTCATCTCCCACCACGTGCCTGCGGCGCAGATGGACCAGATGTACCTGGGTTTGCTCGACGACAAGGACCGGTACCTGGGCGTGGTGCTGGATTGGGACAAAGGGGCGTAACCTAGAGGTGCGAGGTATCCCCCAGCGTCGCATGTCATCCTGGAGCGAAGCGAAGGATTCCGGCCCCGCACGTACGCCCGTGCCGGCGTCCACCACGCCCTGTGCGAGATCCTTCGCTGCGCTCCAGGATGACGAATTGTGGGAGCGGAGGCGTACGGACCCGTCTAGATGAGCGTCCACCGCATCCCGATTGCCGCGGTTAGAGCCACCGCAGCCGCTTCAGCACCAGCACCAGCAGTGCGCTGGCGCTCACGGAAAATCCGGCGATCAACCAGAACGCGTCGGGCGCGCTGCGGCCGGGGAGGTGGTCCAGGTTCATCCCCAGCAGGCTGGTGATGAACGAGGCGGGGAGGAGCACGGTGGCCAGCACCGCCATGCTCTTCATCACCGAGTTCATGCGGTTCGACGTCTGCGACAGGTAGCACTGCATGGCGCCGGTCAGCATCTCCCGAGCGACCTGCAGCCGCTCCGAGATCCGCTGCAGGTGGTCGTAGACGTCGCGGAAGTAGACCAGGTCGGCCGGCTCGATCTCATCGAAGCGCCCGCAGGAGAGTGCTCCGAGGATATCGAGCTGCGGCTGGATGATGCGGTGCAGCGTCAGAAAGCGGCGCTGGAGCACCAGCATCTCCTCCAGAAGCTCAGATGTCGGGTCCCGGAACACGTTGGTCTCGATCCGCTCGAGCTGCTCCTCGTACGCTTCCAGGATCGGGAAGTAGTGGTCGATCACCGCGTCGATGATGTTATGAAGGATGGTGTCCACGCCGCGCTTCGGCAGGAGCTGGGGCTCTTGCTGGACGCGCCCCTGGATGGCGCCGATGCTCCGGCTGGATTTATCGTGGATGGTGATCAGCAGCCCGCGGCGGAGGAACACCTTGAACTCGACCGTGTCGAGCACGTCGGCGCCCTCGTTGTGGTTGATCCCGTGGAAGACGATGAAGAGGTGGTCCCCGAACTCCTCGATCTTGGGGCGGACGCCGGAGTGATCGCACTCCTCGATCGCCAGCGGGTGCAGGTTGAACCGATCCCGGATGAACGCGAGCTCCTCCGCCGTGGGGGACTTCACGTCGATCCAGAGCTGCTCCGTACCGCGCTCCAACCAGCCGGTGAGCACGCGCGGCGCTGCTTTCTCATCCGCCTTCGTCCGGCCGTCGTGCACGGCTGCTGCATACATTCGATCTGGTCCCCGCTGAGGCGTATCTGCTACGCCTACAGGTTCAGCGGCAGCAGGGCATGCAACCTGCGTACGGGCGCAAGAGAGAGTGCGATCTACGACCGGGCAAGCAAATAGTGCCGGAGCGTGTGGGACTAACTGCACGGATAATGCGTGCTGCGTAATGCGTAAACGCCGCCGCTCGGGAGCGGTCCTCTTACGCATTACGCAGCACGTATTCCGGCCCAGAGTGCGTACATTAACCGTCTTCGCCGGGTGCTCCAATCATGGATCGCACCCGCGTAGCGGGCTCGGATCAGCGGGCAGCGCCGGCCAGCTTCTCCTCGGGCTCAACCTCCTCTTCGTCCGTATGGCAGAGACGCGCGGCAATCGCTTCGGCTCGCGCGAAGTCGCCGCGGGCCAGCTCTCGCATGCCGCGAGCCAGCGTGCGCACCTGCCGGATCACCAGCACGTCCGCGAGCCATGAGCCTACGGCCACGGCGAGCGCCACTGTTGTTAGCCCGATCAGCAGCATCCAGAACTGTACCGTCCGCAACGTGTCGAACGCGGCACCGGCGCTGCGCTGGGTGATCACGTAAAGGGGCGGCATGCGGAAGCCCGGCCCCTCGCTGCCCGGATCCAGACCCACGCGAGCCCACGCGGTGAGCAGGCCGCCGTCGCCTCCGGGAAAGATCCGACAGCCCGAGAGCTTCTCGCGGAGTTGGAGGAACTCCGGCCCTTTCGGAATGCGAGTGTCCACCCCGCCGGTGGGTGCGGGAAGCAGCGCCTCGCCCCGGTGATCGATCACCATCGCCTCGCCGCCTTCGTCCAGGCGCGCCCGCCGGACGGACTCCAGCAGCCGGGGAGCGTCCAGGGACATCTTCACCACCCCCACCACGCGGGAGCCGGCAGCCGCGTCGTCGTAGATCGGCACCGCGATCTCGAACTCCCGCGTGCGGACGGTCCGGTCGACCCCGACGTCGGAGATGAACATCCTCCCGCGCCCGCCTGCGAACGTCGCCTTCCACCAGGGCTCGTCCGCCTGGTGGACGTCCGTGGGCTTCCCGGTGGCGGCGATGAGGCGGCCGCGTGCGTCCGTAGCGATGATCTCGGCGACGCCGGCATCCGTATCGCGCCACCAGCGAAGCTCCCGCGCCACTACGTTCTGCAGCAGCGGACGGAGCGAGTCATCCGCGAGGGAGATCGTGGGCCAACGGTGTTCCAGTGCGTCCGCCTGCTGCTGGGTGAGCACCCCGCGGCGCGCCAGGTTCCGGATCTCCGCCCAGGCGGCCAGCTTTTCCAGACGGTTCGCCTCCAGGCTCACGTTCCAGGCTACCTGTTCGGCCAGGCGGTGGGTCTGCTCTTCCGCGGCATGCGCCACCGCCTTCCGGTACGCCGGCGCCACCACGAACTGCATGGCCGCTCCGCCCAGCGCAAACGGGATGACGGTAGCGACGAGCAGGATGATCCCCATCTTCACTCTAAGGCTCATGACTTGGGCTTCCTTAGTGTGGGCTATACCCAGGACGAGGCCAACATCCGGCGCGCGGTTTTCCGCCGGGTCGGAAAGGGGAAAGCATAGCCCGAACGGGAGGCACAGGATGACCTTTTCGTGCGTCCGGCAAGGGCCGCGGGCCTGGGCGGCTCGCGACCAGGCTAAAGAGCAGGAGCCGGTGGATTCCGGCCACGACGAGCTGCGCGAGCTCTCCGAGACCTTTCAGCAGACGGTCCGTCGCCTCTCGTCCCTGGTCCACGAGCTGGAGGCTGCGCACGAGCACACGATCCGGATCGAGCTGGAGAAGAAGCAGTTCTACCGGGAGGTGATCCGCGCCGTCACCCGGGGCAAGTTCGAGCTGGTGGACCCGGGCGACGTGCCGGAGATCGGCACGTTGGTCCACGATCTGCCGGCGAGCACCGGCCCCGAATACGCGGCCGTGCGGGCAGCGGTGCGGAAGCTGACCAGTGAGCGGGGGTTGTCCGAGGATCGGTGCGCGGACCTCCTGCTGGCCACCGGTGAGGCGATCACCAACGCGATGAAGCACGCCACGGAAGGACGGTGCCTGATCTATGCCGGGGATGATGCCCTGGCGATCCGCGTCACCGACCGGGGCGGCGGCATTGCCTCCCACCAACTCCCAGCGACGATCCTCACGCCGGGCTTCTCCACCAAGGTCTCGCTGGGGATGGGCTACACGATGATGCGGAAGCGGTGCGACCGCGTAGGGCTGGCGACCGGTCCGGAAGGGACGCTGATCCAGTTAGAGAAGCAGATCGCGGAGCCGCCCCCGGAGGCGCCCACG
>JAJFMS010000386.1 GCA_020696885.1 Armatimonadota bacterium
CTCGCTGGGCTTCGGCACCGCCTACTCCTACCGGGTGGTCGCCACCAACTCCGGCGGTGAGGCGGCGGCTTCCAACGAGGCGACGGCGGTTACGGACGCGGCGCCGGTGCCGCCGCGAATCCAGCTCTCCGCCAGCGTGCTGGACTTCGGAGATGCCGCGGTAGGCCGCAAGGTCAAGCGCCGCCTCACGATCGAGAACGTCGGGGGCGCGCCGCTGCTCGTGAGCGTCGGCTCGGTGGAAAAGCCGTTCAGGATCCTCTCGGGCGGTGGTAGGTTCCGGCTGGGGAAAGGCCGAAAGCGGGTGGTGGTGATCCAGTTCAGCCCGACGGAGCCGATCCCGGAGTTCGGCGAGCTGTCGATCGAGAGCACCGATCCGGATCTACCGAGCACTTTCGTGACATTGACCGGCGAGGGAGAGTAGCCATGGCGCGTCTCTGGGGCAAAGAGTGGACCCGTGCGGAGCTGGAGCAGCGGGTCGGCGACATCCTGCAGATTGGCGGGGTGCGGCTGATCGAGCTGGCGGACGGCAAGGAGCGGGGCGTGCGCGCGGCCCAGTTCCGCACCGGCTCCGGCCTGGCGTTCACGGTGCTGCTGGACCGCGGCATGGACATCTCTCACGCGGACTCGAACGGCCGCGCGCTGAACTGGCGGTCGATGACCGAGGACGCGCACCCGATGTACTTCGAGCCGACCGGCGAGCCGGGCGGGCTGGGCTGGGTGCGCACGTTCTACGGCGGGCTGATGACCACCTGCGGCCTCAACTGGGCCGGCGCCCCCTGCCGGGACGAACAGGCCGGCCCGGCCCGCCTCGGCGCTCGCGACTTGGGGCTCCACGGCTACATCTCCCACACCCCGGCCAAGAACGTCTACGCAGACGGCGCCTGGGAAGGCGACGAGTACCGGATGTGGGTGCGCGGCCGGTGCCAGGAAGCGCTCGTCTTCGGTGAGAACCTCATCCTCCACCGGGAGATCAGCACGAAGCTCGGCAGCAACGCAATCACGGTCCGCGACCGCGTGGAGAACGCCGGCTTCGACCGCGCGGAGCACATGCTGCTCTACCACATCAACATCGGCTTCCCGGCGCTCGATGCAGGTTCGGAGCTGCTCTCCCCCTCCCGCAGCATCACCCCCCGCGATGACGCCGCCGCCGAGGGCCAGGAGACGGCGCGCCTGCTGGACGCGCCGATGCACAACTACCACGAGAAAGCCTACTTCCACGATCTCGGCACCGCGCCGGACGGCACCACGGGTACCGCCGTGGTGAACCGCGCCCTGGGCTTCGGGGTCTACGTGAAGTTCAACCGCAACGAGCTCCCCTACTACACCCAGTGGAAGATGATGGGCCAGCGGAACTACGTGGTCGGCATGGAGCCCGCCAACTGCCTGCCGGTCGGCCGCGCTGCAGAGCGGGATGCGGGGCGACTGCAGTACCTGGAAGGGCGCGAGGAGCGGGAGTACACGCTGGAGCTGGGAGCGTTGACCTCCGCCGAGGAGATCGCGGCGTTTGAGGCGGAAGTGGCGGGCTGGCAGGGGTAAGGTTGGGGTTTGGTCAGCTCGGCCGCTAAAGAGAGGGCCGTGAGCGGATCCTGCCACGCGTCGCAATGACGTGGAGGTGCGGGGACGGTAGTTCGTTACCAGAAGAACCGTCATGGCGAGGGAGCGTCTTTTGCTCCCGTGGCCATCCCGAACGTGGACGGATCCTGCCAGACGCCGAAGTGCAAGGGCTGGAGCCGAAGCCCTGAACGGCGGTGTGCGGGGCGAGTCACGGCAAGCCGCGCCTCACCCCGTTTACCGTCAGGCTTCTGCGGGCTCCGGAACCTGGTCCGTGCGGATGATCAGCACCTTCCGCACCCGCTGGCCGTCCATCTCTTTCACCTGGAGCGCGTAGGAGCCGGCCTCCAGCGTGGTCTCGACCTCCGGGATGCCGCCCAGCACGTCGAGGACCCAGCCGCCCACCGTTTCCGATTCGTTCTCGGGGAGCTCGATCTCGTAGTCGACCTTCAGGTCGGACAGCATCACCTTGCCATCCACCAGGTACTGCCCTTCGGCGATGATCTGGACGTCCGGCAATGGCTCTTCGAACTCGTCGTGGATCTCGCCCACGATCTCTTCGAGCACGTCTTCCAGCGTGACGATGCCGGCGGTCCCGCCGTACTCGTCCACCACGACCGCCATGTGCATCTTCCGGAGCTGGAACTCGCGGAGGAGCTGATCGATCGACTTCGTCTCCGGCACGAAGATGATGTCCCGCTTTACCTGGCGGATGTCCACTCCGGTCTGGCGGGCGCGCACCAGGTCCTTGATGTGGATCATGCCGATCACGTGGTCCGAGTCGCCCTCACACAGCGGGTACCGGGTGTAGGTGTGCGAGTCCGCGATCTCCAGGTTCCGCTCCAGCGGCCACGTGGCGTCCAGATAGACCATGTCCACGCGGGGCACCATGATGTCCCATGACACCTTGTCCGCGAACTCGAAGACGTGCTTGACGAGGTCGACCTCGCTGTCTTTGAGCACGCCGCTCTCGCCGGACGCGGTGAGGATCATCCGGAGCTCTTCTTCCGAATGCGCCAGCTCGTGCTCCGAGGCGGGTTCGATGCGCAGGACGCGGAGGATCATGTTGGTCACCGCGTTCAGCATCCAGATCGCGGGACGGAAGATCGCGTAGAACCAGTGCAGCGGATAGGAGAGCGCCATCGCCGCTACTTCGGCGCGCTGGATCGCCCAGTACTTCGGCGCCTGCTCTCCGATCACGATGTGGATTGAGGTGACCACCGCAAGGCTGATCGTGAACGAGATGGAGTGGAGCGCGGCTTCCGGCACGCCCATGGAGTGGAGCAGCGGCTCCACCAGTTGAGCGACCACCGGCTCGCCGACGCGGCCCAGCGCGATGCTGGCGAGCGAGATACCGACCTGGCTCGCAGACAGGTACACGTCCATGTGGCGGATGGCGTGCATCGCCATCTTGGCCGAGCCCTTGCCTTCGTTCGCGAGCTCCGCGATACGGGTGGACCGCACCTTGACCAGTGCGAACTCAACGGCCACGAAGAAGCCGTTGAGGACCACCAGCAGGATGGCCACCAGGATATTTAGCCCAGTAGACATAGTTGGCCCGGGCAGATCGTCAGATAACTGGTCCGCCGAGCAGGCCCGCTCCTTGCCCACCACTCGATTCGGTGGGTAACTCCCGCATTATAACAGATCGAAGCAAGGGACTCAGCGGGCCGGGGGGTGATTGATCACCTCCCGGCCCCGTGACTGTTCACGGCAAGGATGGATGGCGTATGGAAGTGTGGGCGGCGCGGAGCTCCGTCGTCGGACTCCCGCACTCCCAGCCCCCGTCCGGACCCGCTCTGAACCGCCTCGCCGCAGCGCTAGTGTCGCCCGCCCGGATTCGAGCCGAAGCTTGGGGTCTTCCCACTACCGCGCCAGGTGGTATCCATGGAGCCGGTCGCTTCCTGCCCCCTGTTCTCCGGATCCCGCTCGTCGTCCGGAGGATAGGCTTCCGGATCGTCGTGGAGCCCCGCCTGCTCGTTCCGCAGGTACTTGCGGAGCTGGTCCGCTTCCGGCCAGCCCTGAAATGCGAGCTGGTTGTTCACCACAATCGCCGGGGTGGCGACGACGCCGAGCCGTTGCGCCAGCTCCGGCTCCTGGTCCAGGCTCCGCTGGCGGATCCGCAGCGCCGGAAACTCGTCCTGGAGTGCGTGGAGCTGTTCGACCACGGGTTCAACCGAGGTGCTCTCCTCGTCTGTAAACAGCAAGACATGCAGCATAGATGCGGTACTCCCTTCTCATCCGAACTCATCGCCGGGGATTTACCCGCGAATGGGAAAGCTGACGCGCGACCTTTGCCGGAGTATACTGCGCGCAGCATCCTAAGGAGATCCACAGCGATGGCAGACTATCAGCAGGTCCTGGCCGCGGCCAGGACGCTAAGCCGCGACGAACAGGCGCGGCTCGTCCGGGAGCTGGCGGGCCTTTCCAGCGCGCCCCTGGCCCAGCTCGGCTCCGCGCCGCCGCGGGCACCGGCGCCCCAGTCGGTGGCGTGGTTGAAGTCGGAGCGGGGACACGCCGTGCTCGCCACGGATACCGGCCCCGCGGACGCGGACATCCCGGAGGGTGCCGCGGCGATCGCCGGCATGTGGGCCGGTGAGAAAGGGGCGCAGTCGTGAGCATCCGGCTAGGCACGTTCCGCCAGGCGGCGGTGGTGGCGACGGACGTCTGCTTCGACCTGGCGCTGGGCGTTCCGGCGGCGGTGGAGTTCTTCCGCAATCCGCCGGTGGAGATCCGCCTCGCCACGGCCACCTACCTGGAACTGCTGGACGGCGCGCGCACGCCCGAGGAGCAGCGGCGGCTGAAGCGGTTCGTGCAGGGATTTGCGGTCCTGTCACTGGGACCGATGGCGTCCTCGCGTGCCGTGGAGCTGATGCTGGCGCACGGGATTACGGACGGGCTGGAGCCGCTGCAGGCGCTGGCCGCGGCCACGGCGCTGGCGCACGAGATTCCGCTGCTCACCCGGAATCCGGTCCCCTACCGGAACATCCCGGACCTGAAGGTGATCGTGCCGTACGAATAGACGGTCATCGGCGGCGTCAGGCAGGGCACGCAGCGGCGGCAGTTCGACCAGAGCGGGGTGATGGAGTAGTGGAGTAGTGGAGTAGTGTGCGGATGGTGCGGCCTACGGCGGCGTCTCCCCCAATACTCCTCTACTCCAACACTCCTCACCGCCTGCGTCTACAGCTCGCGGATCTCGATGTTCCGGAAGTCCACGGGATCGCCGTGGCTCTGGACGCCGACGAGCCCCTTCCGGGGCCGCTTACCCAGCGCGACTTTGCCCTTGCCGAGGGAGTCATTGTACTGGTCCAGGTTTGCGTTGATGATCTCGACGCCGTTCAGCTTCACGCGGACCTCGGGACCCTTGCAGCGGATCTCGTACCGGTTCCACTCCCCCGGCGGCTTCTGTGGCTTGGACTTCGGCGCTACGTGGGTGTAGATCGAGCCGTTCGCCTGGTCGGGCTTCAGCCCCTTGTACTGCGGATGATCGTCGTCGAGGATCTGGATCTCCATCCCTTCGGTGGAGGGCCAGCCCCCGCGCGGAAACCGCAGCCCGACGCCGGTATTACCCGCGGGCGGGATCCGGTACTCCAGGCGCAATTCGAAGTCCCCGTACTCCTTGTCGGCCGCCAGGTAGCCGCCGCCGGGTTTCACGCAGGAGACCAGCTCGCCGCGCGCCTCCCAGGATTCCAGCTTGCCGCTTTCCACGTGCCAGCCGGAGAGGTCCTTCCCGTTGTACAGCCGGACCCAGTCCGCCGCGCCTGCTTCCGCCATCGTGAGCCCCAGGGCGCCACAGCCGGCGGCGCCCGCCAGTAACGAACGTCGGGTGATCATCGGTTACAGCTCCCGGATCTCGATGTTCCGGAAGTCCACCTGGTGGCCGTGGCTCTGCATCCCGATGTGACCCTTCCGGGGACGTGCGGCCAGGGACTTGTGTCCGCCCTTGCCGTTCGTCTCCTTGGAGACGTCGCAGTCCTGGATCAACACGCCGTTCAGCTTCACCCGCACGATGTCGCCTTTGCAGTAGACGTCGTAGTGGTTCCACTGCCCGGGCGCCTTGGCGGGATGGGACTTCGCCGCCACCTGGTAGTAGAGGCCGCCGGTGTACTGGGCGTCCACGAGCTTGCCCTTGTACTCGGGGGCGTTGTCGTCCAGGATCTGGATCTCGATCCCCTCGTGCGCCGGATCGCCGACCGTCGGGAAGCGGATGCCGAGGCCGCTGTTGCCGCCCGGCCCGATGCGATAGTCGATCTTCAGCTCGAAGTCGCCGTACTGCTTGTCGGAGGCCAGCCAGCCGCCGCCGGGGAGCACGCAGGAGATCATCTCCCCGTTCGCCTTCCAGGCCTCGGTCTTGCCGTCCTTCACGTGCCAGCCCTTCAGGCTCGGCGGCTCGGCGGGAGCCTTGCGCTTGCTGGGCTGCGCGGTCTTGGTGAAGAAGTTCCGGTTGCCGGCTTCGCTGCCGTAGGAGGAGCCGCCGGGGCTGCTTCCGTTGTAAAGGCGGACCCACTCCCCCTTGGCCTGGACGCACGTGGCGGTCGCGAGCAGGGCGAGGGCAGCTACCCCGCCGGTGCAGAGCATTCGTCGATTCATAGGCTAACTCCGGTCGAAAACGTTTCTCCCTTCCGGTTCACCGTCTGTGGCGGCGTCACCTGTCGGCGCCGCCGGGCGTGCAGAAACGCAACACCGCGCAGGAGAGGCGCGGCCCGGTACGAGAACGGGTTGCGGAGGAAGGGGACACAGGAGGCAAAACCGTGCGCGTGTTGATCATGAGCGATATGGAAGGCGTCTCGGGGATCGTAGACTGGCAGCAGGTCAACGGCGGCGCGCCGATGTACG
>JAJFMS010000387.1 GCA_020696885.1 Armatimonadota bacterium
CCTGTTCTTGATGTAGGGGGTGAGGCGATCCAGTGGCGTGATGCCCGGG
Organism: Armatimonadota bacterium; assembly: GCA_020696885.1. The sequence continues at coordinate 50 of JAJFMS010000387.1, forward strand.
TTCTGCCCGCCGGGCATGAAGCGCTGGTCATAGTCCTGGAGGTACATCACGCTGGCCACCCCGAGTTGCTTGAGGTTGGAGCTGCACGACGAGCTGCGAGCCGCCTCCCGGGCGCGCGAGAATACGGGGAAGAGGATCGCCGCCAGAATGGCGATGATCGCGATTACCACGAGCAGCTCGATGAGGGTGAAGCCGCTTCGATGTCGATGGCTGGGTTGCATGGGTCTCATCCTCCGCGGTCGGATCAAGGAAGTTTGGTGGGGTCGAAGCAGCGTCCGGGGCCGGCGTCCGGCGGCGGGCACCCCGGGCTGCAATCACTCCAACTGATCATCCACGGCGCTACGTTGTCCGCGTTGCGAGTGAGGAAATTGCTCCAGTCCAGGTTCTTCGCGTGCCCGTCGGCGTAGGTCACGTTCACGCGCCCCGAGTGGCGAAGCGCGCATTCCTTGGAATAGCGGGAGATGAGGTTCGTGTCGCACGTGAGGTTCAGGTCCAGCTCTTCCAGCAGCCCAGACCAGTTGTTCGTGCCCGCGCGGACCTGGGTATCGCCGGCATCGAAGAAGACGAAGACGTCGGCGGGAGCGGTGATCTCCGCGAGGCCGCGGGGGGCGGTGCCTTCGTCGCGGGTGAGGCCCGAGTAGTTGTAGGCGTAGTTTCCGTCGTTCCCCCAGTTGGCTTTGGTAAGCTCAACCGTGCCGTCCGGGCTGGAAGGGCAGTCAAACACGCCCAGGTTTTTGACGTAGGGGCCGTAGAACCAGGGCCAGTTGTCCCACCCGTCGATCTTGGTGTTGGGGCCAAACCCATTGTCCCCATTGGAGACGATGCTGGAGCCCTTGTGGAAGGTCTCGTCGTAGTCCTGGAGGTACATCATCAGCCCGCTTCCCAACTGTTTCAGGTTGGACAGGCAGGCGGTTTTTCGTGCTGCCTCTCTCGCCTGGCCGAACACCGGGAAGAGGATCGCCGCCAGTATTGCAATAATGGCGATGACAACTAATAGCTCAATCAGGGTAAACCCGCGTCTTGCGGGGTGGTCTCGGGGCGTTGCGTTCATTGGCTTCCTCAAAGTGACTTACCAGCGCCAGGAGCCGGGTGGGCTCCGGATCAAACGAAGCGTAACCACCCCTGGTTAAGCGCGGCTTAACGCAGGGGTAACAACCGCTTAACCGCGTGACGACACTCACATCGTACTGAAATGAACGATATTGCCCGGCGCTGACGTCTCGTCCCGAGCCGGGACGGGGCGAGTGGGCTGCAGCCCGGCGCTTTCCTGGCTGCGCCGGGGCGGCAGGCGGAACTCCTGGGCAAGCAGCCGTTGGGAATCGGCCTTGACCCATGCGCGGCCCAGGATAGCGCGGAGCGGAATCGGTCCCAGGGTGCGGCTGTCGATCGAAAACTCCGTGCTCTCACCCAGCACGAACACGCAATCGTCTGGGGTAGTCAGCCGGCGAATCCGGTTCGTTGGATGCCGGTACAGCCGGTCTCGCAGCGTCGGCAGGTTGCTCTCCTGGATCGGCGCGACGTCGAACCCGCCGATCGCCAGGACGTGGAGACTTTCGCCCGGGCAGCGATAGATGCGCTTTACGTACGTGGTGCCGCCGTGGCGGAACACAATCACCTCGCCCCGTTGGGGACGGTGGGTCAGGTAATGAGCGCGATCCATCCAGATGAGCTGCCCGGCCCGAAGCGTGGGTTCCATGGAGTGCCCGAGGACGACTACCGGGTGTACCACGCTGCCCAGTGCGGAAAGCACGCAGAGGGTTGCGCCCATCGCGCCCCAGAGCACCGGCGCGCGAACACGCCGGCGGGCTCGCCGGACCACTACCTGGTTTTGCATGGGGTTGACTCCAGCGCTAACCCCGACCCCATCTGGCTCCCGACGGTCTTTGCCGGCGGTCCGGGGGTCTGGCTTGGCTAGGCACTGGTAGTCCATTCGCGCCAGGCGGGCGCTGTCCTGGCGTCTTAACCGAAGCTTAGCCGGAGGGGATCGCGTGCCGCGGCAGTTCCAGCGTAAACTCAGCGCCCGCGCCGGCCTCCGCGGCGGCGGAGATCGAACCGCCGTGCATGTGGGTGATTCGGTGCGCAATCGCCAGGCCCAGCCCGGTCCCACGCCCGCTCCGGGATTCGTCGCCTACGAAGAACGGCTCAAAGACGTGGGGGAGGTCCGCGGCCCCGATGCCCGGTCCCTGGTCCCGGATGCGAATCCGTACCCACTGCTCACCGGGCTCGATGGTCAGCTCGATGACGGAGCCGGATGCGGAGTGCTTGATCGCGTTGTCAAGCACGGCGAGGATCGCCTGCTGGAGGCGCTCCCCGTCCACGCTGACGGTCGCGTCCGTGCCGGCCACCACGGCCGTTACACCGCCCAACCGGAGGCGCGACTCGACGGCCCGAACACTCCGGTGGAGGACCTCGGCCAGCGAGCATTCGCGGAGGCGGAGCAAGGCCACCCCGGCCTCCAGGCGCCCCAGGTCCAACAGGTCCAGAAGGAGGTTCTTGAGCCGCTCCATCTCGTCGTAGGCGTTCTGAAGGAAACGATCCCGCAGATCGGGATCAACCGCCGCACCGGCCTGGAGCGCTTCCAGGGTTACCTGCACGTTGGTGACGGGGGTCAGGAACTCGTGCGTTACATTGGCCAGCAGCGCGCGGCGGGTGTTATCCGCCGCCGCCAACTGCTCGCTCATGCGGCTCAGCTCGGCGGCCAGGAGGCCCAGTTCGTCATGGCGCCGGTGCTCGAGCACGTCGCCGAAGTGTCCAGACCCCACACGCGCCGCAAACCGGCCCATGTCGTGGATCGGCTCGGACAGGCTGCGCGCAAGCCCCGCACAGACCGCCGCGCAGCCCAGCAAGATCGCCAGGAGCGCCAGCAATTGACCCCGCAGGTTGCGCCGGAGCTGTCGGTTGTACTGTTCCAGAGAGAGGGACATGCGAGCGGCGCCGACGATCCGCCCGCCACGAGTGACGGGCAGCGCCACAAAGAGCCGTTCTCCGGACGCGAGGAGGCCATGCCCGATACCGCTGGTGGTACGCCCGGCGAGGGCCTCCGGGATCCCCGGCACCGACTTCCAATCTGTAAGCTGACGGTCCAGGTCCAGCTGCGAGCTGGTAAGCAACCGACCGTCCAGCGAGATGACGCGAGCTCGGACTCCTGCGCCGGCAGCGGAGCGCTCCGCGAGGACCGCCGCGTGCGCTGCATCTCCGGAGCCCAGGCTCTCCCCGACGCTCTGCGCCAGCACGGCGGCACGCGCGGTCAGATCGGAACGGGTGGTTTCGAGAAAGAAGTCCTGGAACGACCACAGGCCGTACACCATCAGCAGCCCGGCCGCCAGCGCGGTGGGGCCTAGCGAGAGGAGAAGCAGCTTCCAGCGAATAGACATGGCGGCTGTGGCTTGCGGGGCGGGTGCTGCCCGGCCGGACGATCCGAACTACCCGAGGCGGAAACCGAAGCGGCGCACCGTGTGGATGAAGTTGGTGGCGTGCGGATCCGGCTCGATCTTGGCTCGCAGCCAGCGGATGTGGACGTCGAGTGTCTTCAGATCACCCATGAACGTTTCGCCCCAGACGCTGCTGATCAGCTCGGCGCGGGAAAGTGCCCGTCCTTGATGGAGCATCAGCACCCAGAGCAGCTGAAACTCCTTGGGGGAGAGATTCAGCGGCGTCTCGTTGTTCCAGGCTTGCCGAGCCCCCAGGTCCAAACGCAGGGGTCCGTATTCCAGGATCTGCGATCGTACGACCGGTCCGGCTGCGGCCTCCGCCGGGCCGCTTCCCACCGCGGTACTCGCAAGCTCCCTGGCGATGGCGTGGCGCCGGAGCACCGCCTCGATGCGCGCCACCAGTTCCCGGCTGCTGAACGGCTTGGTGACATAGTCATCCGCCCCGAGGCGCAGTCCCTGGATCTTGTCGATCTCCTGCCCTTTCGCCGTGAGCATGATCAAGGGCAACTGTGAGTACTTGCGAAGGCGGCGACAAACCTCCAGGCCGTCGATCCCGGGAAGCATGAGGTCCAGCACCAGGAGATCGGGTCTTTCGTTCGCAAGCTGCAGCAGTGCCGTCGGGCCATCCGCGGCGGTCGTCACCCGATAGCCGTGCTGCTGCAGCGTAAAGCTGAGGCTCGTTCGCAGTACTAGCTCGTCGTCCACCAGCAGAATATGAGACATCTCCGCCATTCCGATAGCTGCGCGGGAGGAGCCATCCGGGCACCTCAACCCCGCGGCCCGGGGCTAAGGTTGTACTAAGCCGCAAGGGTCCACGGCGTTGGCGCCGAAGCGTCCACCGTTACAGGATACTGCGCCCACCAGACGGCACCTCCGTTACTTTCGGAGCGGATCGCTTCCGGGCGCAGCGGCACGGAGGACTACTGGTGGGAGTTCAACACTGGCGCGTAAGCAGACAAGCGGGGAATTCCTCTGAACTGGGCCTCCCAGCGGACCTGGCTCCGGAGCTGCGGCTGCGCCCGCGGATGCACCTCGGAACCCGGGGCGATGCTTGCTCCCATCTCCACTTCATCGAGAGCGGCTTCGTAGTACTGCGTCAGGTGGGTAATGAAGGACAGGAGCGGGTAGTGGATCTGCTTGGACCGGGGGACTTCTTTGGGGAGGAGGCGCTGCAGCCCGGCGGTCGCTGGCAAGTCACCGCCGAAGCTCTCAGCCCGGGCCTGGTGCGGCTGGTGCCGGGGGTCGCGGTGCCCCGGTTTGCCCAGCACTACCCTAACTTGCTCCAGAAGATCCTCTTCCAGCTTTCCACGCGGATCGAGCGGGACTACCGCAGAATGGACCTGATGCAGCATCCCAGCGCCAGGGCACGTGCTCACGGTCTCCTCCATCTGCTG
>JAJFMS010000388.1 GCA_020696885.1 Armatimonadota bacterium
CTTCCCGTTTACAGCCGCCGTCCCCAGTAGGTACGGCCCGGATGCCTCCGGGACTCCGGGCAACCACTCGGTTACGGGTCCAGCACCTGCGGCTGGTACGGCCGACAGGGACGCGATCAGGCCGCGCCGGGAAGCACGCGCACGCGGCGTCCTTCGGGGCGAAGCCGGTCTTCAGCGAAGAGGCGCACGGCTTCGGGGTAGGCACGGTGCTCTTCCACCAGCACGCGCTGGGCCAGCGTCTCGGGAGTGTCGTCCTCATCCACGGGGACCACACGCTGCAGGATGATCGGGCCGTGGTCGTATTCGTCGTCCACGAAGTGGACGGTGACACCGGTGAACTTGGCTCCGGCTTCCAGCACCGCCTCGTGCACGCGCCGGCCGTAGAAACCCTGCCCGCCGAACGCCGGCAGCAGCCCTGGATGGACGTTCATCACGCGCCCGCCGAAGCGGCGGATGAAGCCGGGCGTCAGCAGCCGCATGTACCCCGCCAGGCAGATCACGTCTACCTGTGCGGCCTCGAACGCGGTGGCGATGGCGTCGTCCAGTGCCTCGGGGGTGGGGAAGTCCGCCGCGGGAGCCAGGTGAGTGGGGACGCCCGCCTCACGCGCTCGGTCCAGTGCGGGTGCGCCGGGGGACGTGCTTACCACGAGCGCCACCTCCCCGGGAATCCGGCCGTCGCGGGTGGCGTCGATCAGCGCCTGCATGTTGCTGCCGCGCCCCTTACCGGAGAGCAGGATCCCGACACGGACCGGACGAGGCGAAGGCGCGGGATCGGACATGGGGGTTGGAGTGTATGACGCGTCATACGCAACTGCGTGACGCGTAGGGGAACGGTCTGGCTCCCTTACGCATCACGCATTACGCGTTACTTTACGGTTTACTGCCGACGACTCCGCCGAGCTGCACCAGCTCCGGCTCCTGCGGTGGGCGGGATTCTTCGAGGGAGAACTTGGACATCCGGAGGTCCTTGGGAACCTCGATCGGATAGTCGCCGGTGAAGCAGGCGTTGCAGAACTTGTCCTTGGCCACGCCGACCGCCTTGGCGAGGCCCTTCACGCTGAGGTAGCCCAGGCTGTCCGCCCCGATGTGCTGGCGGATCTCTTCCAGGCTCTTACGCGCGGCGATCAGGTCCTTCCGATCGGCCATGTCGATGCCGTAGAAGCAGGGCCACTTCACCGGGGGCGAACTGATCCGCACGTGCACCTCGGTGGCGCCGGCTTCCCGGATCAGCTTCACGATCTGACCGGTGGTGGTGCCGCGGACGATGGAGTCGTCCACCATCACCACGCGCTTGCCGGCGAGGTTCTCCTTCAGCGGGCTCAGCTTCATCCGCACGCCGCGCTCGCGCATGCGCTGGTCCGGCTCGATGAACGTACGGCCGATGTACCGGTTCTTGATCAGCCCCTCGTTCAGCGGGATCTTGCTGGCCTGGCTGAAGCCGATGGCGGCGGGGTAGCCGGTGTCCGGCACCGGGATCACCACCTGTGCGTCTACCGGGTGCTCCGCGAACAGCTCGTGGCCCATCCGCACGCGGGCGGCGTGGAGGGACTTGCCGTAGATGTTGCTGTCCGGCCGGGCCAGGTAGATGAACTCGAAGATGCACATCGCCGGCCGCTCGGGGAAGAGCGTCTTGTACTCGGTCACGCCCTCGTGATCGATGACGATCAACTCGCCCGGATCGAGCTCGCGCACCAGCTTCGCGCCGATCACGTTGAGCGCGCAGGTCTCGGAGGAGACCACGTGGCCGCTGCCGTTGAGCGTGGCCAGGCAGAGCGGCCGGATGCCGTTCGGGTCCCGGAACGCCAGGATCTGGTTCGGCGTGAGCACCACCACGGAGTAGGCGCCCACCACCTCCGCCATCGTCTCCCGCACGGCGCGGACGATGTCCCCGCGGTGCAGGCTGGCGATGCAGCGGGCGATGACCTCGCTGTCGTTGGTGGTCTCGAAGCGGATGCCCTCATCCTCCAGCCCCTGGCGGAGCTGGCGGGTGTTGACGATGTTGCCGTTGTGCGCCACGGAGATCGGGCCGTACGGCGTGTCGACCATGATCGGCTGGGCGTTGCAGAGCACGCTGGAGCCGGTGGTGGAGTAGCGCGTATGCCCGATGGCCACGCCGCCCCGCAGTTGGGAGAGCACGTCCTCGTCGAATACCTGGCTGACGAGCCCCATCTCCTTGTGACAGGAGAGGTGCTCGCCGTCCGAAACGGCGATTCCGGCGCTCTCCTGCCCGCGGTGCTGCAAGGCGAACAGTCCGAAGTAGGTGAGACGAGCTGCGTCGTGCCCCGGTGCGAAGACACCGAAGACCCCGCATTCATCATGCGGGCGGTCAAGATCCGGATCAAGTAGGTAAGGATCCATAAGATACGGATCTACCGACGGGAGGTCGGTGAGGATCGGGCTCAATGGCTCATCAGAGCCGGAATGGTGCGGTCCCATGTGGCCTCCAACTCGGTCACGGGGACATCCAGCGCCCCGTGGACGGTCAGCCGGTCACCACCCACCTCGCCGAGATCGGCGACGGGTATACCGGCGGCATCTAATCGTTGCCGCGCCGCAGCGCTCTGCTCCTGCGAAACTGAAATCACGATCCGCGAGGGAGCCTCGCCGAAAAGTCGTTCGGCCGTCGGGGCCTCTGCTAGGTCGATCTGTGCACCCAGCTTGCCGCTGATGCAGCTCTCGGCCAGCGTTACGGCCAGCCCGCCGTCGGAGCAGTCGTGGGCGGAGTGCACCAGGCCGTCCCGCACCAGGTCTCGCACCGTCACCTGCACCCGGATCTCCAGGTCCATGTCCAGCCGTGCCGGGCGCCCCGCCTCGACGCCGTGCTCCACGGAGAGATACTCGCTGCCCGCGAGGCTGCCTTGCGGCTCCAGGTCGCCCACCAGCCACACCCGGTCGCCTTCCGCCTGGAACCCGATGCCCACGGTGGCCGCCGTGTCCGGCACCACGCCGAGCATCCCGATGATCGGCGTCGGGTGGATCGCCCCTTCCGGACTCTCGTTGTAGAGGGAGACGTTCCCGCTCACCACCGCCAGGTCGAGCTGGCGGCACGCATCCGCGATGCCGCGCACCGCTTCTCGAAGCTGGAAGTAGCGATCCGGCTTGTCCGGATTCCCGAAGTTGAGCCCGTCCGTCACGATGCGCGGGTCCGCGCCCACACACGCCAGGTTGCGAGCGGACTCTGCTACGTTCAGCCGCGCTCCCTCGTACGGATCGAGATACACCAGCCGGCTGTTTCCGTCCATTGAGAGCGCAATACCCATCGGCGCGGCTTCCTTAACGCGGATCACCGCTGCGTCGCCACCCGGTCCGGCCACGGTATTGGTCTGCACCATCGTGTCGTACTGCTGCCACACCCACCGCTTACTGCAGATGTTCGGCGAGCCGATCAGCTTCAATAGGGCTGCGCCGTAATCCGCGGGCTCCGGCAGGGAAGCCAGGTCGAAGGCCCATGCTTCCTGCAGATACGCCGGCTCCTCGTAGGGGAGGTCGTAGCGCGGCGGGGTGGTGAGAAACTCCGCGGAGAGGCTGGCTACCTCGCGCCCGTTGTCCAGCACCGTGAGGATTCCATCTTCCGTCACCTCGCCGATGACGGCGGCCTGGAGGCCCCACTTGCGGAACACGTCCAGCACCTGCTCCTCGTGGCCCTTCTTGGCGACCAGAAGCATCCGCTCCTGGGACTCGCTCATCAGGACCTCGTAGGGCTCCATGCCGGATTCGCGGCGGGGGATCTTCTGAAGCTCTACCCGCATGCCCACGCCGCCGGCCGCAGCCATCTCGGAGGTGGTGCAGGTGACGCCGGCCGCGCCCATGTCCTTCATCCCGACGATCCAGTCGGTCTTGGAGATCTCCAGGCACGCCTCGATCAGCCGCTTCTCCGTAAACGGATCGCCGATCTGCACGGTGGGGCGCTTCTCGTCGCCTTCGCCGAACTCGTGGCTCGCCAGCACGCTGCAGCCGCCGATGCCGTCCCGGCCGGTGCTGCTGCCCACGTAGAGCACCGGGTTGCCGGCTCCGGCCGCCGCGGAGGAGAGGAGCTGGTCCACCGGGGCCACGCCCACCGCCATCGCGTTGACCAGGCAGTTGCCCTGGTACGACGCGTTGAAGCTGACCTCGCCGACCACGTTCGGTACGCCGATGGAGTTGCCATAGCCGCCGATGCCGTGGACCACGCCGGCCAGCAGATAGCGAGTGTAGGGATCCGAAAGGGGACCAAAGCGGAGCGAGTTGCCGGAAGCCACCGGCCGCGCGCCACAGGTGAAGATGTCCCGCACGATGCCGCCGACGCCGGTAGCGGCGCCCTGGTACGGCTCGACCTGGGACGGGTGGTTGTGGCTCTCTACCTTCATCACCACCGCGAGCTCCGGGGTCAGGTAAAAGCCGCCACTGTCCGCACCCACCAGCACTTCCGCCTTGGTGCTGGTGTTCGGCAGCATCCGGAGCACGTTCTTGCTCTTCGGGTAGCCGCAGTGCTCGCACCACTCCACGGAGAACATCGCGATCTCGGTGAGGGTGGGCTGGCGGCCCAGCCCGTCCAGGATGCGCTCGTACTCGTAGGGCGTGAGGCCCCAGTCATACGCCGCCTGGCGGAGTTGCTCCGGAGTGAGCTCCAGGTCTGCGGGTCGTTCTTCGGTCAGGGACATCCGTAGTTCGTCCAGTCCAGAGCCGGATCACATGACCCGGCTCTTCAAAGTTCAGCCGGCTGGCCCACAAGTGCGCGTAAACGCTCGCCGTCAGGACAGGGAATGGATCAGGCTCTCGAACAGCCGGAACCCGTCGTCCGAGCCCAGGAGGCGCTCGCTGGCGCGCTCCGGGTGCGGCATCAGGCCCATCACGTTCCCGTTCAGGTTGGAGATGCCGGCGATGTTGCC
>JAJFMS010000389.1 GCA_020696885.1 Armatimonadota bacterium
GTCGCGGCGAGGGGCGTAAATCGTGCGGGTGCCGGCCTGAAAGGCTGCGTCACTCGCCAGCTCCGGATGCGTCTCTCTGCATGACAATCGCATTGCCGGAGCACCCGCGCCCGTTGCTCCGACTGGGCCAGGTTTTGCCCGCGCACCGCCTTCCACAGGCGGGAGCGCGGGTTTTTGCTGTTTGCCCAGGCTGGTGAACGGAGAGGGGTAGGAGCGGCTTCGGAGTACCAACGATGTCTGTTCGATTTCTTTTGATGATGCTCGTGGCCTTTCTGGGGATCGGCGTGCTCGCCGGACCGCTCCCCGCGCGCGAGGGGGGCTCACTGCCGGTGGAGCGTCTGCGGGAAGCGACGGTCTTCATCACCACGCACGATTTGAAGACCGATCAACTGCGGACGAGCGGCAGCGGCTTCCTCATCTCTCCGCGGGGAGACGTGGCGACGGCGGCGCACGTGGTTGCCGGCGCGGGTCGGCTGGAGGTAACGCTCCGCAGCGGCCGGAACTCGGCGCTGCGGGTCCCGGCCGAGATCGTGCGGGTCGATGATGCACTCGACCTCGCGTGGTTAAAGGTGGATGCCGGCCGGACCCCGTGCCTGGAGCTTGCCGATTCGAGCATGCTCCGGGAGATGGACGGGGTAGTTTCCGCGGGGTTCCCGCTGGGAAAGGACCTGGATACCAGCGGGCTCGGCCCGGCGCCCAGCTTCCGGGCCGGCTCGGTAACCAGTCTGCGGCGCACCCGCTTCGGCGGGCTGGTATGGGTAGAGATCAGCAACGGCGCGGAAGAGGGAAGCAGCGGCGGACCGGTGGTCGATCGCAGCGGGGCGCTGGTGGGCCTCCTGACCCAGATCGGCGGACGGGCCACGGTGATGACGGTGCCCTCCCGGCGGCTGGCGCGGTTTTATGGTCCCGCGATCCGCTTCTCCCGGGGGGGAGCGCCGACGCTCCGGCAGTGGCTGCGGGACCCGGTGCAGCAGGCGCAAGCGCTCCTGGAAGAAGGACAGCCCGGGGAGGCTAGCCGCGCGCTGGCCCGGCTGCCGGAAACGGCCCGGTCCGTCGCACTGCTCGATCTGCGAGCCGGAGCCGCGGAGCAGCTCGGTGAGCTAAATACCGCGCTGTCGGGCTACGAGCGGCTCGCTCGCGAGCATCCTACCCACGTGCGGACGGGAGCCTGGGAGGCGAGTCTCCGGCGCCTGCGGGGCTACGTGGGTGATGGAAATCTCCGCAACAACCTGCTCGTGAGCACGCCGCTGCGTGAAGAGGCTGCGGTCCTGGATGCCGGCACGGGCGAGGTGTTGGAGCGGCTCCGCGGCGTGGTGCTCAGTCCCTACGTCCGCTACCGCCGCGACGGCCGGTACGCTTTCACCCGCTCCGGTAAAGCGCTGGTGGCAGTGGATCTTCGGATCCCGCAGGTGGCCGCGCACCTGCGGCGCGCGCTGCCGGAAGCCGGGACCCCGGACTGGGTCTCCGCCTGCGGCCAGGGCGAGAGGGTGGTCGCCGGGTTTTCCCCGCCCGGGCGGGACGACCGCCCCACGACGGTAGTGGTCTACCAGGGCGCCGCACTCCGGGAACAACATCGTTACCTGCTGCCTTCCGCCTTCCCCGCCGGGTACGTGACGCCGGACGGCGAGAGCGCCTACCTGGTGCCGGCCGCCGGCGAGGCCGGTAAGATCCGGCTGCGGCGCCTGGACCTCCGGACCGGCCGGCTCACCGTGCTCGCTGCCGAGATCCCGCCGCTGCTCTGGATCGCCTTCGGCGGCGAGCCGGCTGCCGGCTTCGGGCTCCGCTTCGATGGGCAGGTGGTCCGGGTGGACCTTACGCTGGGGGCGCTGACCGAACTCCCGCTGCAGGGAGTTACTGACCTCGCGCCAGGACCGCTGCCCAACGAGCTGTTGATCGGCGGGGCAGAGTTTCTGGTATGGGACGTGGCGAAAGGCGAAATCGCGCAGCGCTACGCCCTCCCCTTCCGTTCCTACCAGATCGGAGCGACGCCGGATGGAAGCTGCCTGTGGGCGGCAGACGGTACGCGTGATCGCATCGTGCTCATCGATCGCCTGACCGGTCGCTTCCGGGAGGTCTCTCTGTTGGACGACGGCAAGCGTACCGAAAGCAGCTCCGGGGCGTCACAGGAGCCATGATGGGAAGCGAGAATAGGGATACCCCGCGCCTTCCGGAGTTGATCGCCGGTCTGAGCCGGCCGGCCGCATACGCGCACCCGGTCCAGGCCGTGCACGTCGTGCAGACCCACACTTCCTGCGTGTTCCTCACGGGCGAGTACGTGTACAAGATCAAGAAGCCGGTGGACTTCGGGTTCCTGGACTACAGCACGCTGGAGCGGCGCCACCGGTGCTGCGAGTGGGAGCTGGACCTGAACCGCAGGCTCTGCCCGGAGGTTTACCTGGAGGTGGTGCCGATCGCCTGGGACGGCACGTGCCTCCGGGTGGGCGCGGGGCCGGTGGTCGAGTGGGCCGTCCGCATGCGGCAACTGCGCGAGGAAGAACTGCTCCCCGCGAAACTGGCATCCGGCACGGTGTCGCCCTCCGAGATCGAGCAGATGGCTCGGATGCTGGCGGAGTTCCACCGGAACGCTGCAACCGGACCGGAGATCGATTGCCACGGCACCCCGGAGGCGATGCTGCGGAACATCGAGGAGAACTTCGAGCAGACCGCGTCGCGGACCGGAGAAGACCTGCCCGCCGACTGCCGCTCCGCAGTCCGGAGCTATGCCCGGCAATTCCTGGCCGAGTATGAGCCGCTCTTCACGGCACGGCTGCGCGAGGGTCGCATCCGGGATGGCCACGGAGACCTGCGGGCGCAGAACATCTGCCTCGATCCGAGCGTGGGTGCGGGCGTGCAGATCCTGGATCGGATCGAGTTCAACGACCGTTTCCGCTGCGGGGACGTGGCCGCCGATCTCGCCTACCTGGCGATGGACCTCGATCTGGCCGGCCGGTGCGACCTCCGGTCGGCCCTGGTAGACCGCTACGTCATTGAGAGCGGCGATACCGGCCTCCGCCGCCTGCTCCCCTTCTACTGCTGCTACCGCGCTTACGTGCGCGGCAAGATCGCCCTGTTCGCCGCGGGGGAAGCGGAGATCCCGCCGGACGAGCGGCGGGAGCACCAGGCAGTCGCCGCCGCGGCCTTCGATCTGGCGCGCTCGTACGCGGAGGTGCGCGACCGTCCGCTCCTGGTCGCTATGATGGGCTTCTCCGGGTCGGGCAAGTCTGCGCTCGCCCGGGAGCTGGCGCGCCGTGTGCCGGCGGTAAGGATCGCCTCTGATGAGGTCCGGAAGGAGCATGCCGGAGTACCCGCATTCACCCACCTGGGACCGGAGGAGTACTCCGCGGCGCAGCGGCACGCGGTGTACGACGAGCTCCGGCGCCGGGCCATCCCGCTGTTGGAAGCAGGACTGCACGTGCTCCTGGACGCGACCTTCCTGGCGCCGGAAGAGCGACAACAGGCGGCGCTCACCGCAGCCGAGCACGGAGCGGAGTTCCGGGTGGTGGAGTGCCGGTGCCCGAACCCGATCATCCGGAAGCACCTGCAAGCCCGCGCCGAACGCGTCGAGGCGTCGGACGCGGACCTCGCGGTGTACGAAGCGCAGGTGCGGGAAGTTACCGACGGGCCCGCATCGGATCCGGGTGACAATCGGATCATCGCCCGCACGGATGGCCTGATCCCACGGGTCGCGCGCGCGGTGCTGAGCGAGTTGTGGAGCGCGGGAAGTTACCGCAGCAGGCTCGGCGAGGAATGCTGCTTCAGCCGGCCGGAGAGCGGGCATCCTGACCACAGCGGCCGTGCTTTGGCCGGAGGTGAGGAAGATGGCAACCACAAACGCCCGGCCGGAATTGGCCCAGGCGGAAACGACATCCACCGGCGCGGAGAACAATCTCCGCTGGTTCGAGCAACTCTCCGCGGCGGACACCGACCTGGCCGGCGGCAAAGGCGCTAACCTGGGCGAGCTGGTCTCCGCGGGTTTACCGGTTCCCCCGGGGTTCGTGGTGACGGCCGGCGCGTTCCGCCAGTTCCTGGAGAACTCGGACCTCCGGCAGGTGATCGCCGAGCGCCTCGCGAGCCTGAACGTGGATGATACCACCGCTTTGCAGCAGGCCTCGTCCGAACTGCAGGAGCGGGTCGCCGCCGAGCCGTTTCCCGAAGCGCTGCGACGAGACCTAAAGAGCATCTACGCCGAGCTGGGCCGGCGATGCGAGGCCGAGGCCCCGTTCGTAGCGGTGCGCTCTTCGGCGACGGCCGAGGACATGCCGGGCACCTCCTTCGCCGGGATGAACGAAACGTTCCTCAACGTTCGCGGTGAGGCGGCACTGCAGGAGGCAATCCGCGGCTGCTGGGCCTCGCTCTATGGCGCCCGGGTGCTGTTCTACCGGCGGAAGCAGGGAATCCCCGAGGAGAAGATCGCGATCGCGGTAGTAGTGCAAGCGATGGTCGACTCGGACGCTGCGGGCGTGATGTTTACCCTCAACCCCACCGACGGCGACCGCAGCAAGCTGGTCATCGAGGGTGCCCTCGGATTTGGCGACACCGTGGTGAGCGGTGCGGTGAGCCCGGACCACTGGGAAGTGGACAAGGAGACCCTGGCGATCACGGGCGAGCGGCTCGCGGAAAAGCACGTGCTGGCTTACCGGGACGCCGAGGGCCGGAATCAGCGGCGCGAGCCCTCTCCGAAGGAACGGAGCCAGGCCTGCCTCACCCCGGATCAGGTCCGGCAGGTTGCGGACCTCGGGCGGCGGATCGAGGCGCACTACGGCACCCCGCAGGATGTCGAATGGGCCGTGGCGGGCGGGCAGATCTCCATCGTACAGTCCCGCCCGGTTACGGCGGTGGGAAGCATGA
>JAJFMS010000390.1 GCA_020696885.1 Armatimonadota bacterium
TGTTTTGCTGCACCCCCTCGCGGATCCAGTTGTGGAACGCCCACATCCCCTTGGCCGGCAGCTTGCGGGAGGAGACAAGGAGCAGGTCGGACCACTTGTAGGTCCAGTAATCCACGTATTCGGGACGCTCCAGGAGAGCGTCCACTAGCCGGGCGCGCTTGTCCGGCGCGGTGTCCGCGGTGAACCGCTCCACCTCTTCCGGCGTGGGCAGGATGCCGGCCGTATCCAGGAACGCGCGGCGGATGAACTGCGTGTCCGACGAGCGCGGCGACGGCGGGATGCGGAGCGCACGCAGCTTCTTCACCACCAGCGCGTCGATGGTGTTGCCCTGCGCCTGGCCCTCGTAGGCGGCGGGGGGAACGGTGTTGGCGAACGGTGAGGTGATCCGCGTGAAGGCCACCTGATTCAGATACCAGAGCGTGATGGCGGCCTCGCCGTGGCCCTTCACGGTGACCCGGCCCTCGTCGTCCACGCCGGCCACGGCATCGTCGCTGGTGCCGTACTTCACCCACCGGGTGACGTCTTCCGTGTGCCCATCCGAGAACACCGCGCGCACCACGATCTGCTGCGCCTGTGCCGGGCGCAGCAGTGCCTCTTTCGGGAACACCTCCAGCCGCGTCATCCGGGGCTCGGAGGTGCTCGGGGCCGGGCTGCCGGCAGCGATCCACTCCTTCACCACCCGGTACTCGCGCGACTGAGGCTTGAACCGCATGCCCCCGCCGTGCGGGATCGACATCACCGGCTTCTGCAGCAGCAGGCTCCGCGCAGGATCCGTCGGCACGATCCGCCGTCCCAGCGCCTGGCGGGTGAGCACCGCGTGATCGGCGGCCGGATCGTAGCCGCGCAGCGTCAGCTTCAGCCCGCCCTTGCCTGCCGATGCCCCGTGACAGGCGCCGGAGTTGCAGCCGGTTTTGGTGAGCAGCGGCTGCACGTGGTTGGAGAAGCTCCAGTGACTCGCCTTCCGGGAGCCCTGCACGCGGACCCTCGCGGTCGCCCGGCGACCGGAGATCACGGCGGTCACGGTAGCGCTGCCGTCCCCCACCGGACGGACGATCCCCTGCGCGTCCACCACGGCGACCTCCGGGTTGGAGGAGGTGAACCGGGCACCGGAGGTCAGGTCGCCCCGGTAAGCTCCGGCCTCGGTCCGCTCCAGGAGGAGCCGCTGGAACGCGCCGCCTCCCTCCAGCACCACCGTCGAAGGCAAGAGGACCACCTGGCCCGGATCAGCCACGGCCGCAAGTGAAGGGCTCGCCGGCGCCAGGGGAGCCGCCGTCAGGAGCAAGAGGTATCCAAGCTTCCGCATCGAAGTGTCGCCGCCTCCGCTAATCCGGGTCCACGCCCAACTCCCGCAGCCGGTCCGCGAGGCGGTCGGCCCGCTCGCGCTCCGCAATGAGCTTTTGAAGTTCGCTAACTATCTCGACGAGCTCCACATAGGTGCGGAAGCGTTCCCCGTTCGCCGCATCAAGCTCAAGGCCTTCGGAGCCAAGCTGGAACCGTATCGTCAACCGTGGGCTCACCCAGCCGTTCATCGACTCAATCTGTTCCAGCCCTTCGCCGATTCGCTTCCAACCGGACAACTCGATCCGATCCGGATCGTAGAGGTAATACTCCTCGACTCCATATTGCTGGTAGAAACGGAGCTTCCGGCACAGCTCATCCGACCCGATTCCTGGTGACAGGATCTCGAATACCACTTGTGGCGCGACATAGGCTTCCTTCCACTGGAGGTAGGAACCCCGATGGCCCTTTGGCGGGCCAAACGCCACCAACACGTCGGGATCGCACCGGATCTCCGGCCGGCCTTCTACCGGGTACCAGAGGATGGATCCCGCTACGAACACGTTGGGATCCCGCCGGAAGAGTGCTTCGATCCCACCTTTGATGGTGACGATCCACTCGAACTGCAGGGTGTTGTCGGCTATCGGCCTCCCGTCGCTCTCGGGGAAGACTACGTCGTGGTGGGCCGGTAGCTCCGCCAGGCTCATCGCTGCACTCCTTCGGCCTTACGTTCGCCGCGGCTGGGGCGGTGCAGGCACTGCTGCCAGAGGCCGGTCCAACTCTCCACGCGCACGAGGCGCTATGCTACGGCTTCTATTTGAAGTAGCATCACCGTTTAGAACAACTCCGTGATCGGCTTCACGCCGAAGTCCACCAGCGGGATCGGACGCCCCTGCGGGCCGGCTAGCTCGTGCTGAAGGTCCACGCCCAGCGAGTGATAGATGGTGGCGGCAATCTCGGGCGGCGTTACCGGGCGGTCCTTCGGATACCCGCCGATCTCGTCGCTGGCGCCCACCACCTGCCCGCCCTTCACGCCGCCGCCGGCGAAGAAGATGCTCCAGCACTGCGGCCAGTGATCCCGCCCGCCGGCGGGGTTCACCTTCGGTGTCCGGCCGAACTCGCCCATGCACACTACCAGGGTGTTCTCCAGCATCCCGCGCTGGCTCAGCTCCTCCAGCAGCGTGCTGTAGCCGTTATCGAACCACGGCCCCACGATGTCCTTATAGGCCTGGATCGGCGTGAACGGGCGCGAGCCGTGGATGTCCCACGTGATCTCGTTGAACACCGTCTCGAACATGTTGATGGTGACGAACCGGACGCCGCGCTCCAGCATCCGCCGGGCGAGCAGGCAGCTCTGGCCGAACTTGTTCTGGCCGTACTTCTTCCGGAGCGCCTCCGGCTCGCTGCGCAGGTCGAACGCTTCCCGCGCTTCCTTCGAGGACATCAGGTTGTAGGCCTGCCCGAAGTTGGCGTCCAGCAGCTTCGCGTCCGCGCTGCTCTCCAGGGCGCGGATGGAGCCGTCCACCGCTTCCCGCAGCGCCTGGCGGCGGTCTTTGCGGATGGCGGTGAGGTAGTCCGGCGGCAGGAGGTCCGCCACCTTGAAGTCCGCCTTGCTCGGGTCCGCGTTGAGCAGGAACGGATCGAACTGCTTGCCCAGGTAACCGGCGCTCTGCCCGTGCGGGAGGTTGCCGCCGGTGGCGCCCATCGGGGTGGGCAGGATCACGTGGGGCGGCGCGGCGGACTTCGGACCCTTGAGCCGGGAGAGCACGCAGCCGGGGTGCGGGTGCTCGATGCCGCCCTGGAACAGCCGCCCGGTCTGCATCATCTGGTGCCCCGTGTCATGCACCGCGGCCGCGGTGTGGTAGACGGAGCGCACCAGGGCGTACTTGTCCGCGTGCCGCGCCATCCGCGGGAAGATCTCGGAGATCCGGATGCCGGGGACGTTCGTCTCGATCGGGTTGTACGGGCCGCGAATCTCAGAAGGCGCGTCCGGCTTCATGTCCCACGTGTCGAGCTGGCTCGGCCCGCCCAGCATGAAGATCATGATGCAGTTGACGTCCCGGTCCTTCTTCACGGCGCCCTGGGCTTCCAGCGCTCCCAGCGCCGGCAGCGAGAGCCCCGCCAGCGGCAGTGCGCCCGCGTGGAGGAAGTCGCGGCGGGTGATCCCGTCGCAAAAGTGAGCCGGCTTCTCTGCGTCCAGGCGTATCATGGTGGTTCGTCTCCGGAGTCCCGCTGCGGTCGGGGAGGCCGCCGGGCTTAGTTCACCTTAGACCCTGCGGATTCCCCACGGTTTCCAGGGTTCGGATGGTGCAAGGGATGCAAGAGACTCAAAGGGCCTGGGAGGACGTAGGGGACGGTGCGTTTGCCTGAGATTCCGCGAGGGGGGTATAATCTCGCGGACGGCCCCCCGTGCGTCCGCGCAGTGAGAACTCAGTTCATGGCCTCGCTCCTCTCTCTCGAAACGAAACCGCTTTTGGATCCGGCCGCCGTGACGGCGAAGCACGAGCAACTGCTGGAGATCTTCCGCGCCATGGCGAGCGTGGTCGTCGGCTTCTCGGGCGGCATCGACAGCACCCTGGTGGCCGCCGCAGCGCACGAGGCGCTGGGCGAGCGGGCGCTGATGGTCATCGCGAAGAGCGAGTCGTACCCGAAGGCGGAACTGGACCTGGCGCTGGACCTGGCGCGCGAGCGCGGCTGGCACACCCGGGTGGTGGAGACCAGCGAGATCGAGAACCCGGAATACCAGGTGAACGACGGCCGCCGCTGCTACTTTTGCAAGTCGGAGCTGTTCACGCACCTGAAAGCGATTGCGGACGCCGAGGGTTACGAGCAGATCGCGTACGGCGCCAATGTGGACGATATGTCGGACTGGCGACCCGGGCATCAGGCGGCGCGGGAGCGGCAGGTGCGCAGCCCGCTCTATGAAGCCGGGATGAGCAAGCCGGAGATCCGCGAGGTGGCGAAGCGGATGGGCCTGCCAAACTGGAACAAGCCCGCGATGGCCTGCCTCTCCTCGCGGGTGCCCTACGGGACGCCGGTGACCGCCGAGACGCTGGCCCGGATCGAGGCCGCGGAGAACGTGCTGCGCGCCGAGGGCCTGGAGCAGTTCCGTGTGCGCCATCACGATACGGTGGCCCGCATCGAGGTCCCGCGCGCCGAGTTCGCCCGGCTGCTGGAAGGCGACACGTCGGACCGCATCGTCGCCGGCATCAAGGCTGCCGGCTACCTGTACGTGACGCTGGACCTGCAGGGCTTCCGCTCCGGGAGCATGAACGAGCTGCTGAAAGCCCGATGATCTACCTCGACCACGCAGCCACCACGCCCTGCCGGCCCGAAGTGGCGGATGCGGTCCATCGCCACCTCACGGAGGTCTTCGGGAATCCTTCCAGCGTGCACGGGATCGGTCAGAACGCCCGGGAAGCGCTAGACGCTGCGCGGGACCGCGTGGCGGCGCTGATCGGCGCGAAGTCCGAGGAGATCCTCTTCACCGGCAGCGGTACCGAGGCGGACAACCTGGCCCTGGTGGGTACTTTCCTCCAGAAGCGCGGGCAAAAGACGCCGAAGAAC